>CAYINT010000062.1:0-7080 GCA_964364875.1 uncultured Gammaproteobacteria bacterium
ATCTCCTAATTCATCTTGACGAAATACCAGAACGGCGCTACGGTATGGTGCTGTTCTTTTTATGACATTTTCTCCCCAGTCTCATGGTCATCATCACGGTGATCAGGTGTTCTGGGGAGGAAGGCGTGATAGGTAAGGTGTCTCCAAGAATAATCGAAGCGATTCATTCTGTGTTTCCCAGCGCACGCGTAGACAAGCGCGATGAAGAAGCGAAGATGACTGTATGGATTTGCCATCCAAGCAGTCGTTTCAATCCCACCTTGTTCATCGAAATTCACCCGTCTAGGGAAAGCGATCGGTCGAGAGGGGATATCGGGTACAGTCGTCTAACCCTCGATCTGCTACGAGAAACGATCAAGAAACTCACGACGACGTTTCGGAGCATGGGCGATCTCCAAAGAAAGTTGGTGCGAATCAGGAAAGTGCTGAAGCGCACCGCGGAGAAGATCTCCCGGGGTTGTTCGTGACCCCGACAATCAATACCACCGGAGTGCAGGAGGTCTGACAAATGGCGGGCTCACAAACATACTTGACTCTCGAGGGGGTCATTCGCTGCATCAGCGAGACGTTCAGTGGAATCAAGCCAGAGGCAATCGTGAATGCGAACTCGACTATCACGGCAACCTTCCGGGCGGGAGGGAACACGCTCGGTCGCATTTCAGTCAGCCTATATGAGGAGCCAAGTATCAGGTATGACGGCGCATTGTTTGGCTCATCCCAGTTCGATTTTGTTGGAGAAGAGGGCCTGCGGCGCGCTCTGACCAGCATTCGTGACCATGCAGCCAGCAATGCACGAAGCTTCCTGGCGATGTGTGGTCCCCATCTGGTTTAGCGGTGGATCTTGATGGCAATATCCTGGAGGCGGATTTCAACAATGGCCGCGTTCAGAGATTCAGCCCTAACGGTGCCTTCTTGGGCAAGTGGGGAACGATCGGCACAGGTGAGGGCCAGTTCAACGGACCGAATGGCATCACGGTGGATGCTAGCGGTAACGTGTATGTTACTGAATATGCCAACCATCGCGTCCAGAAGTTCACCTCAAGCGGCACCTTCCTCACGATGTGGGGAACCCAAGGGTCTGGTGATGGCCAGTTCAACCAGCCTTATGGGGTGGCGGTAGACTCGAACGGAAGGATCTACGTTGCTGATGGCAACAACTTCCGTGTTCAGGTCTTCGGCGATGCCGCAGTTCCTGTCCACCTCACCACCTGGGGCGCGATCAAGGCAACGTACAAATAGCACCTCGCTATCACAGGAGGACGATAGCGATCGGGGCTGATCCAATGGGTTGGCCTCGCTTTGCTTTATGGAGATAATCCAAACCACGAACAAGATTCGTGGGCTATGTGTTTTTGAGGCTGTCCACACCCGCCTCACCAGCCTATACACAGTTGGATTTTCGCCATGCCCTAATCTTAGCCAAAACGTCCTGTTGACACTACTCAATAAACATGCTATACTGCTTCTCAGTTCAAGGACTGTACATTATCAAGTCAACTAACTTGACTGAAAGTAGGGAGCGGAGAGCGCAGGAACTCGCTTGCGTTGTCTGTTCTCTACTATTCAAACCAGGTTTCCGGCAAACCACCAAAAACCAAAAAGCGTTTTTACGCATCATGGTACAATACAAAAACGGTGAGCCCTCAATTTATATCGCGTCAATAACATGCGCGATTCTGGAGGTTCCACCACGCGAACGGTAGAGACATGCCTTTCGGACGCCGGTACGAAAGATTCTGTGGGCTTTTGCTTCATGTCGAGTTCTGCTCGTTTTTGCATCGAAACTTCTTCGGTCCAGAAATGAGCGGAACCCGGTTGGCAGATGCCCGCCGGGGGTTCGGCGAATAAAAATTTTACTTTGATTCGTTCCGCAACCCCCTTTTTCTATTCCTGAAATTTTGTAACCCCTCCTCCCGCCACCGAAATCAGATTTCAAGGAAGGCGGGGCCATGCGAACGGCGATGTCATGCCTCCCCTCATCTGTTCCCTCTCCGCCAAGGATTGGGATTCAAGAGGGGAGGAGAATTAAAGTTCTTGCCTGTTTGTCGTAAGCCTGCTACGATATTAAACGGACGGGATTTTGCGTTCCCGCCAAACAGAACACTCACTGGAACGTATGGACAAGACATTTGTGCAGGAAATGAAGGAGAGGTTGCTAACCGAGCAGGCGAACCTTCGCAAGCAGCTTGGCACGATTGCAAATCCCACGGGCGCGCCGGACGATTTTGCAGCGCGGTTTCCAAGCTATGGCGATGAGCAAGACGAAAATGCGCAGGAAGTCGCAACATACCAGGATCGGCTGAGCATTGAGACAAATTTGCAGCAATCATTGCAAGAGGTTGATACGGCTTTAGTAAAAATAGCAAACAGTACCTATGGCACATGCGAGAACTGTGGCAAGGCAATTCCTAAAGAACGGCTGAAAGCGTTTCTGGCGGCGACGCTTTGTACAGACTGCGCAGCAAAACAGTAGCGAGAACGGAATGCTCCGTTCCAACATCATTTTGCCTGCCTCTATCACTGTCGGTGCTGCGCTTCTGACTGTTTTCGATCGCATTCTGAAATGGGTGGCGTTGACGCAATGGACGGATCGGCACGTGGAATTATTGCCCGGCGTGCAACTTACGTTCTTATTGAATAAAGGAATCGCGCTCAGCGTCCCTTTGACCGGAACGGTTGCTTTGGTTTGTATTCTCCTGCTATTCCTTGCGCTTCTGGCCTGGCTTGTTCTGACCGTTTGGAGACATGATTGGGTTCGTTCCAGCATCCTTGGAGCTGTTCTTCTTGGCGCAGGAAGCAATATTGTTGACCGGTTTCTGTATGGCGGTGTGGTTGATTACCTGCAAGTCGTGCTCCCGTCGGTGATTAATCTTGCGGATGTGATGGTCGTAGCGGGGATTGTGGGGTTGTTGGTTTTGTCAGGACGACGTTCGCCAGTGTCAGAAAACCAACCTACAAGCCGAGCGCTTGGTGAATGAAATCAAAGCCGACGTAAAGAAACGGATAGTCTTCGGGTTTTTCAACAAGGCCAGCTTTTACAGGATTATAACGAATGTATTCAATGTGATTGTGGAAATCGCGTTCATCACGAATAACGTGATCATAGAATCCCTTTTGCCATTGAAAATTTTCTCTCTCCATAACGGAAGTGCCGGCACCTCCGCTATATGTTTGAAGGTTTTTTCTAAGAAACGACGAATGTCTCGCGAGCTATTATTTTTTATGGAGTGCAGAACATCGGATATTCTCGTCTTTTGCGGCTGAACGAGAAGATGCAGGTGATCTGGCATGACAACAAACGCATAGACGATGAATGTCTGCACTTTTTGACTCCACCAGAGGTTCCCGATGAGCATTTCTGCAAGATCTCGATCCAGAAAATAGGGAACTCGTTCTTGCACATTCGTCGTCACAAAATAGATTGCCTCGGGCAAATACGTTCTTCGGATATGCTTGTGTAATCCTGAGCTTGCCGAAAGATGGGACATGAATACAAAGAAAACGAGCTTGTAACCCGTCGCCCAAAGCATAGCACGTCTCTCATTTGTGCAAGTTGACAGGGGATGCAATTCGTTCTACAGTATCCGTGAGGACGGCCTTGCACTGTGAATGTTTTACCGCATGGCCAGTCGTGTGCATTCCGCAGTCTTATTTGGACTTGAAGCAACGCTTGTCGATGTGGAGACCGATATCAATCGCGGCCTGCCGCAGTTTTTTGTCGTTGGCTTGCCCGATGCTGCAGTCCAGGAAGCGCGGGAACGCGTACGCTCCAGCCTGAAACATAGCGGCGCCGATGTCCCCACGACAAAGATTACCGTCAACCTTGCTCCGGCTGATCTCAAAAAAGAAGGCCCGGCGTTTGATTTGCCGATTGCCGTGTCGATTCTCATCGCATCCGGGCAACTTTTCGCTTTGCCGGATAACATTCTTATTCTCGGCGAACTTTCCCTGGACGGAACTGTACGCCCGGTGACCGGTGTTTTGCCCATCGCGCTTGCCGCAAAAAAATCGGGAATCCAGCAGATGTTTGTCCCGCGCGAGAACGCAGCCGAAGCTGCTTTGGTCAAAGGCCTGGCTGTCTACGGCGTTAAGTCGCTTACTGCTTTTCTGCATCATTGGCTTGGCCAGACAGAACTTGTTGCGACGCCGCCTACCAAGTTCTCCATGCGAAAGGGAAAGGACACAAATCCATTCCACGACATTATCGGGCAGGAACAGGCAAAACGCGCCCTGCTTCTTGCAGCCGCAGGCGGACACAACGTGTTGCTCTCCGGCCCGCCGGGTTCAGGAAAAACTATGCTCGCAAAGGCGCTTGCGGGAATCTTACCTCCATTAACGTTTCCGGAAGCGATCGAAGTGATGCAGCTCTACAGCGTCGCCGGACTTTTGCCGCCGGAAAATGCCCTACTGCACAGCCGGCCGTTCCGCAGTCCGCACCACACTGCCTCTTCGGCATCCATTGTCGGCGGAGGGCGGTCTCCCCGGCCCGGCGAAATCTCGCTTGCGCATCGGGGCGTTTTGTTCCTTGACGAGTTTCCGGAGTTTTCACGTCCCGTTCTTGAAGCGTTGCGGGAACCGCTGGAAGAGCACACGGTTGTCGTGTCCCGTGTTTCTGGAAGCGTTCGGTTCCCGGCAGATTTTCTTCTTGTCGCAGCCATGAATCCTTGTCCGTGCGGCTACCTCACGGACGAAGAACGCAGATGCCGATGTTCACCGCACCAAGTTCTGCTGTATCAAAAAAAGCTTTCCGGACCGCTGCTTGACCGGATTGACCTGCACGTCCATGTACCGAGATTGCCGGTCGCAGAGCTTGAGCGTTTCGAAGCAGAAACGCCACTCAAAAACATCCGTACACAGATCGAGCAAGCGCGTTCTGCGCAGTGCGCAAGGCTTGGTTCCGGCAGGCTCAATCGGCATCTCACGCCGTCAGAACTCCGCGCATATGCCGTTCCCGATTCAGAAGGGCAGGAACTTCTCAAACGCGCAGTCGAACGATTGCAACTTTCACTTCGCGCCTACCACCGTATCCTCAAAGTTGCGCGGACGATTGCCGACTTGGCCCGTTCCGAGAATATTCAAACGGAACATGTTGCAGAAGCGCTCCAATATCGGCCGAGAGTATAGATGTAACGTCCGTTCACCCCGCACCAACGGGAAGCCCCATCTGTAAAGGCGTGGAGGAACGTGTATGTATCGCGTAGCGTCATGTTCTGAGGCCATGGCTGTCCTTCGACCTTTGCTCAGGATGGTTCACGAAGGATGGTGAGCATGTCGAGAACCATGAAGCCGTGGTGCGGGGTTCACAAACAACAAACGCTTCTTGGTTTCGGAAACGACATTACAGATAGGAAAGGGGGTTGACTCGGCGGCCGCCGATAAAAACTTCAAAGTGGAGGTGGATTCCTGTGCAGCGACCTGTGCAGCCCTGAATGGCAATGGTCTGACCGCGTTCTACGTACTGACCAGAACGGACATAAATCCGCGAAGCATGGCCGTAGAGAGTCCGCATGCCATTGCCGTGATCAATGACCACTTCCAAGCCATAACCGCCGCCCCAACCAGCCGAAATAACACGTCCGCTCTGTGACGCGAAAATCGGCGAGCGAGATGTCGCATTGTTGATATCAATGCCGCTATGGCGGTACGTGTAGTATTGGTTAATTTGGCGGGAATCCGTTGGCCAAAAGAGCCCAGAGCCTGGTTGTGATGGAGAACGCGGAACATCATCGCCAATATCGGCGGAAGCGCCAGCTTGCGCACGCGCGTCGAAGCTTGCAAGGCGTGAGGTTGGTACCACTGCAGGCGGCGCCGGCGGCTTGCCACCAGGAATGATTAACACCTGGCTTTGCGTAATTGCAGAGTCGTTTGCAATCTTGTTAAAATCAACAATGTTGCTCACCTGCCCGCCAAATTTGTTGGTGATGCTGACGAGGGTGTCACCGCTTTGCACGCGGTAGGAAATGCCGGTTGTCGGCAGAATTGTCAGCTTCTGTCCAGGCTGAATAAGCGTGGTATCATCGAGGCGGTTCTCCCACAAGATGGTGTTGATGGAAACATGATACTGCTGCGCGATGATGCTGATGGTTTCACCAGATTCTACTACGTGATACACGACGTCGCTTCGAAGCGTTCCTCCTTCGTCGGTGCCGGTAAGTTCCTGTTTTACGAGACTGGACGCGTCTTGCGTTGCGGCAAGATCAAAATCGGTATCCGTGCCACCACCGACATCCAACGGAGAAACTCCTCCAGAGCCGCCGTAACGGCTTGATGCCCTACGGATTGCATCACTGGTTTCCACGATCTCCACATCCGTTTCCATTTTCAGCATGCCGGAAAGGACAGTAGGCTGGACAAGTTCTTCTTGTCGAATTTCACGCGCTTTAATACTGTTGGTTGCGACAAGCACTGTTGCGAGAATAAGCATGCCATGAACGACATTCCGCGTGGAAAACGGAAATAGCATGCGGTTCTTTGCTGGCCGCCAATACTGTTCCAGTTTTTTCTTTCCGAGGAGATAGAGTTTATAAAAATTGACCGCAACAACAAAAAAGACCATACGAACAAGAATGCGCACAGGAATCCAAAGAAGCGCTGTCAACTTCAACATAGTCACGCCAAGAATGGAAAGACACTTGAGCAGACGGCTCAAGAATTGCCAGAAGATATGTTGGAGATGAATACGTATAGGTGGGCCAATCGGAGGCCTGCCTGCTGCTCTTTTTCGCGATCCGCGCAGGAACATATCCGGCATACTGGAAACAACAACACAACAGCAAGAGATCAGGAAGGGCTCTTATTCGGTTTGACTCTTCGACCCATTCAATAGATTCAGGGTCGCCTTGAGCGCCATCGAAAGGCGACAAAGCTCAGGGTCTGCGATGAAAGCTCGAAACTTTCATCACCAGAGAGACTATCACGGATGAGCCTCCTTGTCAATGAACATTTGGTTCCTCGAAGTCAAAATTATGGCTAGAGTTAGCGCAAAAGATTTTCATATTCAGCTTACCTTAGCACAAAAACACCCTCTCGGTTTGTAACTACCCACCATTTCCCAGCCAATCCCCCAGAATCAACAACATT
>CAYINT010000063.1:0-6924 GCA_964364875.1 uncultured Gammaproteobacteria bacterium
AACCAGCTATCACCCGGTTCGATTGGAATTTCTCCTCTACCCACAACTCATCCCCTTGCGTTGCACGACAAGTGGGTTCGGGCCTCCAGCAGGTATTACCCTGCCTTCACCCTGGCCATAGGTAGCTCACGCGGCTTCGGGTCTTGAGATGATGATCTACCTCATCTATAGTCCGACGGTAACCTTCGTTCCCGCCATGCTATAGATGAGGCATACGCGCTTTCACACTCGCTTTCGCTGCGGCTTCGCCCTGACGGGCTTAACCTAATAACCATCACCTGCAAACTCGTTGGCTCATTCTTCAATAGGCACGCCGTTACACCTCGCTCTGCTCGGCAGAAAGAAGTAATAAGGAAGAGGTAAGAAGGAAGAAGTATGGATTTTTCCTTACTTTTTCCTTATTCCTTTTTCCTTCTTCTTTTCGCTGAGCAAAGCGAAGCGCTTCGACTCCTTGTAAGCATATGGTTTCAGATACTATTTCATCCCCCTCACCGGGGTGCTTTTCACCTTTCCCTCACGGTACTGGTTCACTATCGATCGCAGAAAGTATTTAGTCTTAGGACGATAGTCGTCCTTGCTTCCCATAAGATTTCTCGTGTCTCATGGTACTCGAGATTGATTACAGAAGTGGTGAATGTTTTTCGCCTACGGGGCTATCACCCTCTGTGGCAGCGCTTTCCAGCGCCCTCAGCTAAACATTCAGAACGCCTTCCCTGATCATGATTGCCAGGGAAGGAGCCCGTTGCCTTTCTTCCTTTGACTGTATGGTCAAAACGTAATCACCTCACTACACCTCTCATTCCATCAGGCATACACCCTGCCTGCATCCTTGCGGACACAAGCGAAATAAAAAGTTTGGACTGTTTCCCGTTCGCTCGCCACTACTAGGGAAATGGAACTGCCTTACGGCAGCACTTCGTTTCTTTTCCTCTGGCTACTAAGATGTTTCAATTCGCCAGGTACACTTCATGACCCTATGTATTCAGGTCATGATGATCCCGACTATTTATCGGGAACGGGTTTCCCCATTCGGACATCCCCGGGTCAACGGTTGGTTGCCACCTCACCGAGGCTTATCGCAGGCTCCTACGTCCTTCATCGTCTTTCTGTGTCGAGGCATCCACCATATGCTCTTGCTTGATTTCACCATAACCACAAAGAATACTACCCGCGCACCAATAACGGTGCGGGACTTCGCTTTGTAATTATGTTCGATGCTGTTCTCTTCGTATGAAGTCTTACACACTTGTATTGTCAACGATCGCGCCGTGTTCCTTTTGCAGCGGGAACAAACCATTCACTGCTGTCTCAGGAGCAAGGATCAAGACGAAGCTTCACTGTTCTTTTTTGCGGGAACAGTACCTGTCTCGTCTTGATGAGAGTGGAGATCCTGAAATGGACGCGGATCCCTCACATTCGTTCGGAATGACGTTGGGAACCGAAAACCGCCTGGTCGGCGGCTTTCTAAGGAAACCTAGAAAAAGGCCTTAGTTAGCCACCTGGAGAAATGTTGAGGGTTTCTTGCATAAATTCGGCGTGATTCAGGTGATATACTCGGAATGTCCAATCTGTGGACAGGCTGAGTATAACTCCGAAACGGCCCTTTGTCAAGTCCAAGATACTGACCCAGTATAGCAGGATAGAAAAAAAATGCAAGGCCGCCCAGTTCCGTAATCAGAAATGGGGGTTTACGCAGCTTCTTCTCTTTGGTCCGTGGAACGCTCCATTTGCAGTTCATCAAGCGCCTCCCGCTGGATATCGGCAAGCGGTACATTGCCTGCGCCGAGTATTTTTTCCATGCCTTTGACCGCACTGATATGCCTGTGCAACAAATGACGGGGCACCGTGAGTGCTTCTATTGCTTCAGCGTCCGTTTCTTGCTGATCAATCAATGCCCGCAGTTCTTCCGGCGTGTGGCCGTGTTCAAGATGGGTCTGAAAGATTTGTTTCCACATATCACGCAAATCGCTGCGACGGTGTTCTGCCCACTCGCCGGGCTCCACATCGCTTTTGGGAATTGGTTCTTTGTGAAATCCTTGTTCCATTATGACGTTGGTTCTTTGTGTTCCTCATGCCCGATGCGGGAACGGTTGTAAAGATATGCAACAAGCAGCAGCAAAGCGCCGAGAACAATAAACGAAATCATGCGGCCAAATGCGTTAAGCCCGACGACGTCAACGAGAAAGACGCGTGCCACCGTGTAGAGCAATACCGCGATAGCCAATGTGCGGACATGTTTATTGCGCAGCACAAATCCGATGCTGAGAACAACAAGCCCCAGCGCGCCGCTCATCGGGGAAATAAGATTGGCGCTGCCATGCGCCGCGATGTACACAGCAATCAGGATCACCGCGGTATCTCCGTACAGTAATCCGATCTTGCGCTCGTCTTGCGGAAGAAGATTGCGGAATTGCGAAAACAGCACGGCAAGAATCAGCCATGCAAGAAGCGTCACAATAATGACGATCGGTTCCTGCATTCCTGTCGCGTTTTCGGAAGCGAGAATATGCGAGAGCGCGCCAAACGTCCCCAACACCGACACGAGATAACCGAGAATGCGCAAAGTCCTATCGCGTCCAAACAAACCAATGACGACAAGCGCAGATGCTTCCAACACCAAGAGCATTGTGAGATTAACGTCGTCAAACTTCATGATGAGAAATGCCGTAAACGCAACAATCGCCATGACGAGGTAGGGGACTGCCAGGTATCGCGTGTACGTCAAAGTCCGCGCTGCTCCGTAAAAACAGAAAAGAATGCCCGCGTAGACCAAACTGACAATCCACGGGTCGGTTCCCGCAACAGTGAAAAGAGCGATGGCGCCGAGAAAGGAAAAGAGGACGTTAAAAACAACGCCAGCGCGGATGAATTCATGCTCGGTGCTGTTTTCGGGCTGCGCAATAAGATGGCCGGCTCCGAAAATTAATCCGTACGCCGCAAGAAAGAGCAGCCCCGAAAGCAGATCGCCCCGCCCCAGCGTCTTGTCGAGAAACGGAGCAAGCCAAAATCCAAATGCGAGATACGTGGCGATGGATCCAACCGCACAAAACATATACCAGCGCAACCGCAGCGACAAGGCGAGAACGGCAACCGATAGGCCAAGCACCGCCCACAGCGTCAACGTTCCGTCATTACCGGCAAGCGCAGCGGTACCGTAACCCAAAAGAAATGCTCCTGCGGTAAAGGCGGGGGATCGTTCTGCAAGGCTAACCACGGCCATGAGCGCTGTAACGGCAAAAAGCAATAACAGCGTGACAAGGCCGTTATCAATAATGTTGACCGATGGAACAAACGACGTGGCGTACGTCATAAAATACAATGCAGCCCAACCGCCGCCTTCGAGAACATACGAGAATGCCCGCAGTGATTTTCGAATAGCCCGGCCGACGGCAAAGAGAAGCACGGCAACGCCGTAGCCGACAAGCAGCTTCCCTATGTTCCCGAAATGCTGAAACGAATAGCCGACGAAAAAGGTAATGCCGATAAGCAGCGCCGTGATGCCGACCCAGGCGAAGACGCGGCGGCCAATGTCCACTTCAAAGGTTGAATGCGCGGCAACCGGCATTCCTTTTTGCCGATCGGGAACGGACACGGCCGGCGTATTCGCTGCATGTTCTGCAACCGGCGCTGACGGCTCCTCGACATATTTTGGTTTCACAACATTGCTAACAATAATGCCATAGGCGATAAGCGCGAGGCCGATGAGCCAGCCGAATTCAAAACTCGTCAGGATATTTCCAAAAAGCAAAAAGAAAATCCCAAGCCAGATTGCCGCCCGCCGCGTAGAACGCAAAACATCCGGCTGTTCCTTTTTCTTTGCGGAGCGGGAAACATGCGGCCGCTGTTCCAGCGCGGAAAGACGCTGTTCCAGATGATCAAGCCGCTCATTCAGTTTTACAAAACTCGCCTCACGGTCATGATCAGGCGATGAAAATGGTTCCGTCATGTGTTTGTTTTACTTGTTTCTGCTGTTAGTATAGCAAAAAATCAGACTCTTGGCAAGAATATATACCAGCTTTTGCCAATGCCCATACAAAGACTTCGTCCCCCTCGCCAGCATAGCCAGCGAGGGGGCGCATGTACAACGCTACAGCGACAGACCGACTTCCCGCCATTGGTGTTCCTGCATGAGGTAGATGATCCGGTCGTTGTCGCGCGGCGCGACAACAAGCATCGACCGAAAGCGGCTTGGGTGGTGAAATTGGCGGAGTCGGCTGATGTCGAGGAACGTTCTTCCTTCCTCAATGCAGAAGATGCTGTAGGGCGGGGATGTGGACATGAGGACGCCATCCTTTATCCACGGACGTTCGAGGGAGATTTCAAACGCCCTGAGCGGATGATCGTGATGGACATCCAGCGCGAATTTCACAAACGCGAGCCACGGCATCCACTCGCCGATCTTCTCACCGTTGGCAAGGACAAACCCGATTGGCTCGTATCCCTGCTGCAGTTCGGAGAGGTACAACACGCGCGACGGTCCCCCTGGCACTCTGTGGTGGGGCGGATCGGGGTTTTCACCGAGTATCTTGCTGTCGTCGAAGTTCTCCTGATAGCCAGACTTGCCGAGAAAGGTGACGAACCTCTGGGCATCACCGGGCGTCGTGCACGTCTGCATTGCTGGCGGAAACTGCAGTTCCTTACCGCCATCGACGACGTGCTTGTGGTTGATGGTGGCTAGATCGCGTTCCGTGTAGGCGGGAAGTGCCATGTGATACACGCCCGCCGGCGCCGCGACGAAAATCGTACGCGTGATGTAGTTGAGCACGACCGCAAAGACGATTGAGCCTTTGCGGATGCACGTGATCGAGGTCGTCGCACCTGTGATGGAAGCGGGCTTCTCAAACATCTCCTCCCATTCCCTGACCACGTCACGCTCTGCCATGAGTTCACCGATTTTCGCGGAAGGCCTTCCATCCGCGATAGCGGTGATAAACTCGCCGAGCTGTTTCGACCGGTCGGTGGGATCAGAGAAGAACATGAGCGGTTGGCGCACAGGATCGGAGTCAGAAGGAAGACGTCGATTCATGGTCTCGTCCTCTTCTTCCGTGATCAGTAGCGCATGCCTGTCGAATGTCCGCAGTTGTTCCGCGATGATGATCTCCGGAATGGCATCCAAACCGAGCGTGTCGCCCTTGCCGAAGGCGACCCTCTGCAGGACTTCGTTCGCGGATACTTCCATCAGTCGTTGCCACGCCTTGATGAGCGCATGGATACTGACATCACAGTAGACCTGTTCGACGCCCTGCATGGTTCCCTCCGTTTCTTCCAGGGCCTATACTGTCGAAGAGCGTGTTTGCCAACACTGTACTCGGTTTATTGGCAAAGTCAATCCCTTGCCACACGTAACGCTTCTTCCGCAAGAAACCGTATTTGCGGCAGAGTGTGATACTGCGGATCAACGAGTTCCTCTTTCGTAAACCAGCGGATTGCTGAATGTTCTCGTTTTGCAAGACGCACTTCGTCAGTTTTTGCCCGCGCAAAATATTCCATCCCGATATGACGATGCGTCGGAGAAATGTCATGGATATCGAGATACGCGGGAGCAACAAGAAAAGTATTTCCCGGAGATTCCAGGGAAGGCCTTGTTCCGAGCAGCTCGACCTCAAGTCCGCATTCTTCCCGTACTTCACGGAATAATGCTTCTTCCGGATTTTCGTCGAGTTCGATATGTCCACCGATAGGAAGCCATCGTTGCAGTCCTCGATGGAGGATCAACAAAACACGATTGTCATGCACGATGTAGATACTGACAATGAAATCGATTTTGTCGTGGATGTGCGGCATGATAACGGTTTCAAGAAATTCCTACGGCGAGATAATCACAAACGAAAACAGTATTCTTTGCGCATTTATTCCATTCCATCCGCTTCCTGCTGCAGTTGTTTGCAGAAATCCCATTCATCTTGTCCTTGCGGTTCCAGGCCGGCGAGAAGGCGATAGGAAAGGCCGTCAGGGCAGTGGATTTTACTGTCGGGCGGCCATTGTGGATCCGTATTCTCTGTCGGGAGAACGGTATATGACTGCAACAGATCAGTGTGGAGTGCGAGAACAATACCTTGGCGGTGCTCTGCCGCGCGCTCTGCTTTTCGAATGCGCGCAGCGTCAATGCCGCGATCGAGGAAAAACTGCCGGGCATGCTTTGCAGCAATTTCGATATGATCAAATATACTATGCGCCTCTTCTACGGTTTCAACATTGAATGGCAATTCCAGGTACGCGAGAAAATGGTGAGCGCGCCCAAGCATAGCCGCATATGTTTCTGCCGAACCGATTGCCTCCTCATCATCCGACACGTCGCCCTCACGCGGATGGCTGGTGGCATTGGCTCGCCGAGGAAAAAAATACAGATCGCCCGGTATTGGACCGTGTTTCAAATGAGCATGCCATTGTTGTAATCCACCATCAAGCTTGCCGGTTTCGACAATGCGCCTGACTGCTTCAAGGCTCGTTCCGTGATAGCCAAGCGTGTGCTCTTCATCATCAAGGCCGGTTTCTAAAAGTCGCGCAAGTGTACGAATCCGCTCAGCGCGTTCCGGATCTTCCTGATGCTCTGGCCCTCGTCTGCCCATAGGCGGTGAGTATAGCAAAAACGTTCCACAGATGAAACAGCGCAGCGTTCTCTCGAAGTGCTACGGTCTTTCTAGTTCTTCATTCGGAGTTGCCAAGAACTGTTCCAGAATGGAACGAGCAGTGACGTGAAATCGCGATTCTCCTTCAGGAGTATCGTGCGCGGAAGTCAGTCGAATATCTTGTGCCAAATAGTGCTCAACAACATTTTTGGTCATTGCCTTCCATTGATCCCACGAGAGTTGTGTATGATGCATAAGCTCATACTCTTGCTTTAACGCTTTCGTGTTTCGAACAAAGGTTTATAATGGTCTGGGAAATTAGGACAGGTATAATGGACTCACTACCCCCTAATTT
>CAYINT010000064.1:0-6835 GCA_964364875.1 uncultured Gammaproteobacteria bacterium
TTACCTCACTTTGTTTTGAAAATAGGTTCTAACTTGGTACAATAGAGACACCATAACTCGAGATCCCCGCAAGGAGTTGGAAGTTCGACTCCCCTGCCCGCTAAAGCTTAAGCAAAGCGAAAGTGTCAGCGGGTCTCCTGGGTATAATGAAACTCAGCATATTCCTCCCTGCATGAATACAACCACACAAAAAGTTCCCCTTATCAAACTCTTCGTCGTTGTATGAGGCGTGGAATTCTTGAAAAAAAGTGGATATTCCTCGTCGGACGACCGTATACGCTATTCGGAGCATCGCTCTATCAGTTATGGTTTGATCCTCCCAAGATTTTTGCCTTATTGGGACTCTCAATTTCTGACAATCTCTACGTTGAAGAACACCCCAGTGTAGTGCGAAGATACGTGATCAAGGAGCAACTTGATGCTTTTTCCGATACCATCAACAACTTGCTCATGCATGATCGCAGAAAAGCGAAGAAAATTTTAAAAAAAGGATTGCAATTGAGCGAAGATGCAAAAAATTACATCAAAAAATCATCTTTTCCAACCCTCCAATCAGCACTTGATTTTTTGGTGCAACTTGCTCTCCACGCGACCGTTTTTCCCTATTTCGCGTATCCAATAGTAAAAAAGAGGGACGACAAGGAACTCATGAAGCTTACCGAAAAATTAAGAGCTATTTCTTATTATCCGAAAGTTGTGGAAAAAATTATCAATCCTTTGGCAAAAGAAGTTGCCGGTGACGATTTTCAGTTTATGACGGTTTCCGAAATACTCGCTGGAAATACATCTCGGGTGGCGGCACGAGAAAAAGCGAGCAGAAAAAACAGGCGTTTTGTGTATGCAAAGTTTCGTGGAAAAGAAACTGTTCAGTATGTCAATAATGTAATGAGAGTAATCGAAAAATTAGAACGAGTGCGGATCGGTAATAGCGTCAAAGGTCAGGTCGCACACCCCGGAAAAGTCATTGGGAAAGCAAGGCTGATATTTTCCTCGGGTGCTAACACTATATTCAACAAAGGTGATATTTTAGTTACGGTCACCTCAAACCCGAGCCTTATGCCGTTCATTCTGAAAAGCGCAGCTATAGTCACTGATGAAGGAGGAATTACCAGTCACGCTGCCATCATAAGCAGGGAGTTGAAAAAGCCGTGTGTTATTGGTACAAAATTTGCAACACATACTTTTCGGGATGGCGACGTAGTAGAAGTTGATGCCATCATTGGAGTTGTGAGAAAAAGATAACAAAAGGATGCCTTATATTGGAGCAACCTGCCAAACATTCCCAAAAACACAAGCCATGTTCCTCTTCGCACGAAAACGTAAAATCAAAAAACATTTCCTCATCGAGCTGTACGGCTGGTACGGCGTTCTCGCGATTCTTTCTGCCTACGTGCTGCAGAACTTTTCGATACTTTCCGGCCATAGTTATACGTACCAGATTTTAAACCTTTCCGGCGCGCTTGGTATCGTCTCCGTTTCGTTGCAAGACAGAGAATATCAGGAAGTCGTGTTGAACATTATCTGGGCAACGGTTGCGCTGATCGGGATTGCCTCGCTCATTGTTGGTATCCAGCCATAACGTCCTGAAACAAGACTGACGCTTGACTTTGCCGCTCAGTGCTGCCAGAATCAGGACGCGTTTCTGGCGTATTCTGATAGTTGAATCGCCCTTGTCACTGCCCTCGTAGTTCAATGGATAGAACTCCGGACTTCTAAGCCGGATATGTAGGTTCAATTCCTGCCGAGGGCAATGAGAGCGGCGGATAAATCACGAGATGTCACAATGGAACTTTACGACAAAGTCATCGTGATCACCGGGTCAACCAGCGGGCTTGGCAAAGCGCTTGCACAACAACTTGTTCACGAAGGAGCGAAGATTGTTATTAATGGCAGAAAGAAAGAAGAAGTAGATCGTGTTGCACAAGAACTTGGCGCAACACCGTTTGCTGCTGATGTTACAGATGAACGGCAAGTACGGGCAATTGCAGTATATACAGAAGAATGTTTTGGACGCATTGACGTGTGGATCAACAACGCAGGAATATGGACTCCCCATGCTCCATTTGAAGAACAGGAAAGTTTGCGGATTCGTGCCATGATAGAGGTTAATTTTTTCGGCACTTTTTATGGCGCAAGAGCCGCGTTTATACAGATGAAAAAGCAGCATACAGGAACAATTATGAATATCCTCTCTACGAGTGCATTGCAAGGACGTGCTCGTTCTGCCGGATATTGCGCAAGCAAGTACGCCGCTGACGGCCTGACAAAGTCGTTGCGACTTGCTGCAGAATCTGAAGGAATTAATGTTCTCGCCGTGTACCCAGATGGAATGAAAACACCTATTTTTCATGAAGCTAAGGAATGAGGCAAAAATAATTTCCCTACGCACTCCTGGATTCAACCCGGTAATTCCATTCTCCATGGAATGACTCACGGATCAGATGCAGTGACGCCATCTCCTCGTCAGACACCTTTCTGCCCGTCTCATAGGTGTTCTCGTCAACGCATGCCCGTACGGTGAGTCCGGTGTTTGTCTTTGTGTGCGCGATCAAGTTCACCACCGCGGCTCGTGACAGCAATGGTGTACCCCGCCAATTGCGGGATATGAACGAGAACAGCCGGTGTTCGATCTTGTTCCATTTGCTGGTTCCCGGTGGAAAGTGACGGACGTGAATCGTCATCCTGAGTTCATCCGCCAGCTTCTGCAGTTCGGCTTTCCAGAGCCTCGAACGGCTTGCATTCGATCCGCCGCTGTCGGCCGTAATCGTCAGTTCTTCTGCCGCGGGGTATCTCTTCCTTCCCATGCGCTTCCACCATCGTTTGATGGAGGCGACTGCGAACGAAGCAGTGTCATGAGTAATCCCGACGGTTATCCACCCTTCATTCTCTGAAAGATCATAAACGCCGTGGGGAATGACTTTGCCAAGCTCAAGGTCTACGAAATCGTGCATGTTGACCTTCCGCGGATTGCCCTTTTTTCTCCATTCCTTGCCGTTGTTCTTGAAATTCCCTATCAATTCTTTCTTCTTCGTATCAACCGAAATCACCGGTTGATTTTTTGTTTGCATCTCCTTCACGCTCTCGTGAATGAAGCGAAACTGCGCGTCACGATCGGGGTGATCCGATCCTTCCTCGGTCTTCCGATTACCCTGGAGGCTGTAACGCTGCTCGTGCAACAGATTGCCGACCGAACGGCGGCTCACCGCATGTCCATGCTTCGTGAGTGCTTCCGCAAGGTTCGTGGTGCTCTCGCACGTCCAGCGCAAGGGAGATTCCGGATGACCGCGTTCCGTCGGCTCGACCAGCGCATCGAGCGCGGTAATCAGATCAGGGTCTTTCTCCGTCAGCTTCTTTCTGCCTGCTCCCGGACGACGGATGCGATTCGTCGCCGCAGACTCCTTAGTATTCCGGATTTCCCGCAATCCCGCCTGTACGGTCTTGTGGTCAATGCCAATCGCTTCGCACACAATACCCAATCCTCCATATCCGATCGCTTCGCTTTCCGTAGCTGCCCACAATCTCCTGGTACGTTCATGCAAAAGAGGAGCAAGATGCCGATACTTCTTTTTCATCGTCTGTATGTGTTTTTCCCTGGTCATGCATCCAGGATAGCATGGGATATAAGATTAGGGAAATTATTTTTACCTTATTCCTAAGCCAGTAGACTATGACGCCTTTCTCGATCCTCAGGATGTTGCGCACACCATAGTCAAAAACATCAAAAAGGAACAGCCGGAAGAAGAGTTGATAGTGACAAAAGATACACTCTGAGACATTGACATTAAGGACGTTTTCGCCTACACTGCGTCTGTAAAGAAATATATAGTGGCTACAGTATCTGGTAAAGCCGGACCTGGCCGGCTCCGCTTCGCGGGGCTTCGCCGAGCAATCTTGGTGAGTACGCCGGTCTGCTTGTCCCGTACCGGAGTGAAACGACTGGTGCGGGATGGCATCAGACATGAGTGAAATTATTTTACAAGAACAATAAGGTGCCGTGGGGTGGCTATAGTACAATGGTGAGTACGCCGGTCTGTGGCACCGGACATGAGGGTTCAATTCCCTCTAGCCACCCCACGGCATCGCTATGACAATGACTTTGTTTATGAAGAGACTGCGGGTTGGGTTTCCGGCGTAGCCGGACCCGGCTTCGCCGGGCGATTCCCTCTGGTCACCCCAATGTGTTGTTGGTATACAAAAATGATTGAAGGGTTCTCCGCCACATGCTCTATCCGAAGGATTGAAAGAACGGCGGATCCGCCTCTGGCGAAAATTCTCTCTGGCCACTCAACAGAGGAATCGTCTCCGCAAGAACGGTGTTTTTTACGTATGGTTAGCAAATAAACTGATGATTCGGACAATGTGTTTACTCTACAGTGGCGTTTTCTGGTATACTGAGGTTAGTTGTTTTCTATCCTTTTTTGGAAGGAGGTGTCTTACATGAATACTATGAAAGAATGCTTTTCGGGTCATGCTGTCATGCACGGTCTTTTCGGCCTTGGGCTGGGAGTTCTTTTGACAACGTTGATTACGTCCCTCCAGAACATCTGGATCGGTATCGTTCTTATGGTGATTGCGGTTCTCTTTGATATGATGCGCAAAAAGCCAGCATCCAAACCGCCAGTGTCGCCAACCATGTAAATGGAACGTCACGGAAAAGTCACCGGACTTTGGTTCGGTGGTTTTTCTTTTCTCCTGTAAAATGGAATGATATTGTCTCAAAACAGCAGAAACGAAGGCGGGAACAGGAAAAAGATGGTACACTTTCCGCATGTCCCTGCTTCGTAGCCCGCGACGGGAACTCATTATTATTATTGCGCTGTTGGCCGGCTTTGGCGCGCAATCGCTGTTGCGCGACGGCAAATGGCTTCTGCTTGGCATTGCCGTCATTGGATGCATGCCAACTATGTGGCGCGCCGGACGGGCGTTGCGACAACGCCGGCTGAGCATTGATGTGTTTAACACCTTCGCGCTCATCGTCGCGTTTGCCACTGGCGAAGTGCGTTCTTCGGCATTCATCGCGCTTATGCTTACTGTTGCCGCGCTTTTGGGATGGAACACGGAACGACGCACGCATCGCGCGCTTGAAGCGCTATTGCATCTAAAACCAGCGGTTGCGAAACGTAAAACGCAATCGGGCTCGTTTGCAGAAGTGCCGGTTGACGATGTGCGGGTTGGCGATATTGTTGTTGTCGAAACTGGCGCGCGCGTTCCCGTAGATGGAATTGTCATGTACGGCGAAGCTCAGGTCAACGAAGCGCCGGTAACAGGAGAGTCTATGCCGGTCAAGAAGGTAGTCGGCGATCCCATGGTAAGCACCGCGCTTGTGGAATCAGGAGTTGTCCAGCTGCGCGCTACGCATGTTGGCAAGGATTCCACACTGGCAAAAATGGCTGAGCTTATCAGCGCCGCAGGAAGAAATAAATCCCAGCCGGAACGCCTTGCTGACCGTTTTGCCGGTATCTTTTTGCCGATCGTTCTTGTGCTTGGCGCTGTGACGTACATCATCACGCACAATATCGTGATGACAGCATCACTTTTTCTTGTCGCATGCGCAGATGATATGGCGGTTGCTATTCCTCTTGCGGTCACCGCGGCGCTTGGCCGAGCCGCGCAACGGGGCGTACTGCTGAAGGGCGGCGAACGCCTTTCCAGCATCGCGGCAATGTCCACGCTCGCGCTTGATAAAACGGGAACGCTGACGCTGGGTACGCTGGGGCTCGGAAAGGTAGCATGTGCCCCGGGTGTTGATGAACAACACTTTTGGCGAATGATTGCCATCGCGGAAAAATATTCCGAGCACCCCGTGGGCAGAATGCTGGTCCACGCCGCGCAACAATACATCCATGACGTTCCGGATCCGGAAAAGTTTGCTGTTGTGAAAGGAGCGGGTGTTACCGCCCAGTATCAGGACATGAAGATTGCGATTGGGACGGAAAAGTTGTTTATCGCCATACCAAAAGTGTATCGCGCCGTACAAAACGAATTGGAACGTTTGCGTTTGGCGCATGATGCTACGGCGATTGCCGTTGTGGCCGACAACCAGTTGCTCGGATCCGTGACCGTTGCGGAAACTATCCGCGCGGAAGCGAAGGAAAGCATTGCGGCGATCCGGGCAGCCGGTGTCAAACGGATTATCTTGCTGACCGGCGATACAAAGGAACGCGCGCAGAAAGTTGCTGCCGCATTGGGCATTCAAGATGTTCGCGCTTCGTTGCGTCCCGAAGAAAAACTCGCCGTACTCGATACGTTAACACATGAAGGCACAACCGCGATGATCGGCGATGGAATCAATGACGCGCCGGCGCTTGCGCGGGCAGACATTGGCATTGCGATGGGCGATGTCGGCACGGCAGTCGCCGTAGAAAGCGCGGATGTCGTTATTCTCAACGACGACCTGCGCAGAATTCCCGAAATCATCATGCTCAGCAGAACAACGCTTGCCGTGATTCGATGGGACATGATTATTTGGTTTGTTTCAAACCTCATCGGCTTTATGCTTGTGCTGACCGGCGTCGCCGGCCTTGTTGGCGCGGCAATCTATAATTTTGCAACCGACTTCTTCCCCATCCTCAATTCCGCGCGGTTGTTCTCGCGGCGCGCATTTGAAACTGCCAAAAAAGTCTGAGTTGCCAGCAACGGCATATGCTTTTCGCACTTCTACAGCTAAGTCGTTATCGCCACATTGTGCGATTTCTCGACCACGAGTACGGCATAGAAAAAGTATAGTGCTTCCAACCAATACTATTCCGTCTCAGGAACGTTTTTGGTATACTTATCTGCTAGGTAATTAGTCCGAAACGTAACCAAAATAGATGTTCAAGAACAGTTTGAATAA
>CAYINT010000065.1:0-6800 GCA_964364875.1 uncultured Gammaproteobacteria bacterium
CGGCAGGAACGCCCGAAGTCGGTTTGCAATTTAACGGTGAAGGGGCCAAGTTGTTTGCCGACATTACGAAACGAAATCTCAACAAATCCGTTGCAATTTATCTAGACGGCCAGCCGATGAGCATACCGACTGTGCAAAGCGAGATTACGACCGGCGAAGCAATCATTACCGGCTCGTTTACGCTTCTGGAAGCAAAACAACTCGTTGCCAACCTCAACGCAGGTGCTTTGCCGGTTCCCGTACAACTTGTATCGCAGCAGTCCATTGGCGCTTCACTCGGTCAATCATCGGTAGAAAGAAGTTTAGGAGCAGGACTTCTTGGACTTGCGCTTGTTTCTCTCTTCATGATTCTCTACTATCGGCTTCCCGGACTGCTTGCGGTATGCGCTCTGTTTTTCTATGCGCTGATTGTTCTCGCTATCTTTAAACTTTGGCCGATTACGCTGACGCTGCCGGGAATTGCCGGATTCATTTTGTCCATTGGCATGGCAGTGGACGCAAATGTTCTTGTCTTTGAACGCACAAAAGAAGAGCTGAGAGCGGGAAAGCCGGCAGTACCCGCTATTGAAGAAGGGTTCCGCCGGGCGTGGCTTTCCATCCGCGACTCAAACATGTCGTCCCTTATCACGTGCTTCATTCTCGCGTGGTTTGGCACAAGCATCATTAAAGGATTTGCCATTACGCTGGCAATCGGCATTCTTGTCAGCATGTTTACCGCTATTACCGTCACACGGACATTCCTGCGGCTGATTGCGCGAGACTGGTTTTCCAACCATCCGTGGCTTTTTGGCATTCGCAAATCTCAAGAGCAAAAACCATGAGTTACCGCATCATCCAGCGGAGAAAAGTGTGGTATGTATTTTCCTTGCTGCTTATCGGCGCGAGCGTTGTTTTTCTTGCCCTGGGAGGTTTCAAACTCGGCGCAGATTTTAACGGCGGCACGCAAATGCAGCTGGGATTCACGGCACGACCGCCTGTTCAAGAGATTTCTGCTTTTTCTTCTTCATTAGGATATGGCGCTACGACTGCGCAATCTATTGACGCGTCAAGCGTGCTTGTGCGCATGCGGGAACTCACACAGGCAGAACACGCGGACATTCTACAAAGAATGTCAGACCGCTTTCCTGGAGCACAAGAAGAAGCGTTTACCATCGTCGGGCCAGTCATTGGGCGGGAACTTCGCCAACGCGCTGTGGTAGCCACCGTTCTCGTCCTTCTTGCGATCATCGCATATGTCAGTTGGGCATTCCGTAAATCATCGCGAAGGCTTTCCGGTTGGGCGTTTGGTGTCAATGCTTTTATTGCGCTTGTCCATGATATTATTATTACTGTGGGTTTCTTCGCTTTTCTCGGTTATGTCGCGCATGTCGAAATTGACGTGCTCTTTGTCACCGCTCTTCTTACGACGCTGGGATTTTCCGTCCACGATACGATTGTCGTGTTTGACCGGTTGCGCGAAGGCATGCAGCGTTCTTCCGAACAGCATTTAGAAACGATGATCAACGACAGCGTCAACACGACTCTTGTCCGTTCCATCAATACGTCTCTCACAACAATCCTCGTTCTTGTCGCGCTGTATCTTTTTGGCGGAGCGTCCATCAGGCAGTTTGTTTTGACGCTTATTGTTGGGATTACCATCGGCACGTACTCGTCTATCTTTATCGCAAGCCCGTTGCTGCTCTTCTGGGACAAGCGGAAAAGAGCATAGCCTCACATTCATATCAAGCGCGCGCTTGGTATATTCCACACGCAGCGGCGATGTCGCCTATCGGCTGTGCGACCGATTTTGCGCTGGGTTTGCATACAATTGGTGTGAGGTTGACAGGGTAACAAAGTTATGCTATATTAGGGGCTGGAAGGAGACATACGGGGACTAGCATGGAAGATTCCTCGATTCTCGATAAAGTACTCTCCAGCAAGCAGGTTGCCGACATCGCAAACTTTCATCCGTCGGAAACCTTGACTTTGTTGTTGAAGGAACTCACGCCAAAGGAAGAAGAGACTCTTGAGCGCCGTTTTGGCTTGCGCGACCAACCCAAAGAAACTCTCGAGGAGATCGGCAAACGGTATGCCGTCACGCGAGAACGCGTTCGTCAGATCGAGGAGATGGCGATCAAGAAAATCAAATCCGGCAAACGCTTCCATGATGTCATGCGCGGCCCCGAGGAACTTATCCGCGGGCTTTTAGAGCAACATGGCGGCGCGATGACAGAAGATGCTTTATTGCGCGAGCTCTTCCGTGACGTCGCGATGCATGAAAGCGACCGGCGAGCGCTGTTGTTTATGCTGAATGAGTTGATGTCAGATCGTTACGACCAAATCACAAAAACTTCGCTGGTGCGTCCAGGTTGGAAACTCAAAGGCGTGTCGCTTACGGCGCTTCAGGAAACACTGGAACACATCATTGCAACCATCCAGGAGCTTGGTGAAGCCGCAAGTTTTGAAATGATATTTGACCGCGCAAAACAGAAACCCTTCTTTGAAGCACATCCAGACCGGCTTACGGAAGAAACGTTCCAGTCATATCTTGAACTTTCACCGGAAATAGGGAAAAACCCATACCAGGAATACGGTTTAGGGATATGGGGAACGATTGTGCCAAAGCGCATGAATGATAAAATTTATTTGGTCCTCAAAAAACACGGCAAACCAATGCACTTTACCGACATTACGAAGCGCATCAACGAAACAGGCTTTGACCGAAGAACGGCGTACCCGCCAACCGTCCATAATGAACTGATTCTCAATAAACAATATGTTTTAGTAGGACGCGGAGTGTACGCGCTGAAGGAATGGGGGTACAAGCCGGGAGTGGTCGCAGACGTCATTAAGGAGACTCTTGACAGCGCAAGCGAGCCGCTGACGCGTGACGAAATCGTACAACGTGTTCTTGAGCAACGTATAGTAAAGAAAAACACTATTCACCTTGCCCTTGCCGACAGAAAGCAGTTTGAAAGATTGCAGGACGGAACATATCGTAAACATACCGACTCTGTTTCCACGACAAAGAATCCTGAAGAGCCGCAAACATAATACAAAGTTTCAATATGCCTGACATTATCATCGACGTCACGAATCTTCAAGACGCGGCCGGTAATCCATTGCTGTTTATCTGGACGTTTTTTCGCGATGGCGGCTGGTTTTTGGTTATTATGATTTTTGCCGTTACGCTTCTCATTCTGACGTATCGGAATTATATATATAGCCAGCAAAGAAAATACCTTGCCAAATATCACCATGTTCTTTTGGCAATTGACATTCCTAAGGGCAATGAACAAACGCCAAAAGCGGTAGAAGGCGTATTTGCGCATTTGCACGGGCTGCACAAAAATCCCGCATGGATTGAGAAGGTCGAGGGATTTGTCGTTCCCGAAATATCGCTGGAAATCGTCGGTATCGAGGGCCAGTCCCAATTTCTTATTCAATGCCGAGAAGATGCGCGCGATATGCTGGAAGCTTCGATCTATGCGCAATATCCAGACGCGGCCATTACGGAAGTTCGCGACTACACGGATTTTATCCCCAAGGATTATGAAGCGGCAGGCTACGACCTTTGGGGAACCGAACTGGTTCTGCAAAACAAGAATTTTTATCCCATCAAAACCTATCCGTTTTTTGAGCACACAATGTCTCAGCAGTTTCTCGATCCGCTTTCATCTTTGCTGGAACTCTACTCAAAGCTTGGGCCGACAGAGCAAGTGTGGCTGCAGCTTGTGATTTCTCCAATAAATGATCACTGGACAAAAGCCGCAAATCACGAAGTGAAAAAAATTATCGGAGAAAAGGAAAAACACGCAAAACACCCTGCCGCTGAAATTGCCGGGAATGTCACAACCGGACTGTATCAGGCCGTCACCGCGACAATCATTCCGCAGGGAAAAAAGGAAGAAAAAAGGCTGGACACACGACAACCCAGTTATACATACCTGCCGCCGGGAGAACAGGCAAAAGTGCAGGGTATTCAGATGAAAATTGCAAAACTTGGATATGAGGTAAAGTTTCGGATGATTTACTGGGCAAAGAAAGAGTTTATGAATAAAACCACGGGCGTTCTTGGCGTTATCGGCGCGCTGAAGCAGTGGAACACGCAGGATCTCAATGCTTTCAAGCCAGAATCGACAACAAAAACCACGATCAATTACTTTTTTAAAAAATATCGTCTGCGCCGGCGCAAAGAACGCATCGTGCACAATTACCGTCATCGAATTCTGCACCGACAATTTCAGCATCGTAATCCGATGACGCATGCGTGGCACAAACCGATTATTCTTAATACGGAAGAACTTGCCAGCATCTTCCATTTTCCTGTTGAGCCAAACGTCAAGGCTCCGATGCTGCAAAAAACAGAAGCAAAGCGAGCAGGCGCGCCAATATCGCTACCTGTTGAACCGGCGAAAGAGACATCGTCGAGATTATCGGGTCATGGCGCAGGGGGTGTTGCCGCTTTTCCCAACGGTGCAGCAGAACATGGAGAGCAGCGCTCAGAACCGCCAACAAACTTACCGATGGAATAATGGAAACACCAGAACAACTGATCTACATAGCAAAAACAAACTTTCGCAACCAGCAGCGAAAATTTGGCATCAAACTTGATGACCGCCGCCGCCACTTTTACGTTATCGGTAAAACCGGCATGGGTAAGACCACCGTTCTCGAGAACATGATGATTCAGGACGTCCAACAGGGCCACGGATTAGCAGTCATTGATCCGCACGGAGATTTTGTTGAAAAAATTCTCGACTTCATACCATCAAGCCGGATAAACGATGTCGTCTACATCAATCCGGCGGACTTTGATTATCCGATTGCCTTCAATGTTCTCGAAAGCATCAATCTGGACCACCGCCATCTTGTCGCTTCAGGATTGCTCTCGGTTTTCAAAAAAATGTGGATAGATTCCTGGGGACCGCGGCTTGAATATATTTTGCGCAACTGTATTCTCTCGCTTCTGGAATATCCTGGCTCTACGCTGCTTGGTATTCCGAGAATTCTTGTGGATAAGGCATACCGGAAAAAGGTGATTGACAAGGTGGATGATCCTATTGTCAAAGCATTCTGGAAAACCGAGTTTGAGCAATATGCGCAACAGTTCCGATCAGAGGCAATCGCGCCTATCCAAAACAAGATCGGGCAATTCCTTTCATCGTCATTGATTCGCAATATCGTCGGCCAGCCGAAAAGCTCTTTTGATTTGCGAGAAATCATGGATTCACACAAAATACTTCTCCTCAACCTTGCTAAAGGGAGAATCGGCGAAGATAATGCAGCGCTTCTTGGCGGTATGATGATTACAAAACTTCAGGTTGCCGCAATGAGCCGCGTTGATGTTCTTGAGGAGGAACGAAGGGATTTTTTTCTGTATGTTGATGAATTTCAGAACTTTGCGACCGATAGTTTTGCCAACATCCTCTCGGAAGCGCGAAAATACCGCCTCAACCTGATTATTGCGCACCAATATATTGAACAGCTTTCTGAAGAAGTCCAAGCCGCGGTGTTTGGCAACGTCGGCACGCTTGTCTGTTTCCGCGTTGGCGCCACCGATGCAGAGTTTCTTGCAGCAGAGTTCATGCCGACGTTTGACGAAACAGACCTGGTCAATCTTGCAAAGTATGATATTTACCTGCGACTGATGATTAACGGCGTTGCGTCGGATCCATTCTCCGCAACGACGCTTCCGCCAATTAGCGCGCGTACCGCCAACGCAGACAAGGTTATCAGCGTTTCGCGGGAACGCTACGCGAATAAACGTGCAATCGTTGAAGATAAAATTAAACGATGGAGCGGCGTGGATGAAATCTTTGCTGGTCAGGCGAGGATTGGCAACAGCGGCAAAGAAGAGCTGCCAAGGCCAAGAATGAAAGAGCTGGAGCCGATTGTGAAAGAAACTGGCGCAGAGCTCAGTTTGGCGCAAGCGCTTGGCCTTACAAAAAATCCCCTGGCAGCAAGACAAGAACTTCCTTCGGATGCAATGACGATGCACTCGCATACTGGGAAGGATACCGCGCTCACACGTCAGGAACCGCGCGTTGGTTATCAGATTAGGCAGGACACAGCCCGCGTCGTTTCTACGGATCAGCCGTCTGGCGAAAAACGTCGGCGAAGGAAACGGACAAGCCAGGGAAACCATCCGGGCGGTATGCAAAACCAGCATTTCCAACCTGGCAATGACCGTCTTCCACAAGCGCAGCAGCCTCGCCATTCTCAAACCGAGCAACACGGTCATGATCACGGCCAAGCATCGCAACGGCAATATGACAATGATTCTTCACAGCATACTGTTCCGGCACAAAGTCCACCACAGCCTCAAACCCCATCGCACGCCGTTCCGCGCTCGCATGAAGGAGGGAACACCGAAGAAAAAAAACAGGGCGGAAGTCTGCATCCCGGCAACGTCATCAAATTTTCGTGATGTGGTAGAATAGACATCTATGGACCCTTTTGAACAAGCACAACAACTCAAAACGCATACGGAAGAAGTGTTCCCGAGTGGCGGGCTTGAGGAAAAGCTACGAGGTAAGGAGAAACTTACCGTCAAGCTCGGCCTTGATCCGACGGCACCGGACATTCACCTCGGCCATACCGTAGTGTTGCGAAAATTACGCCAGTTTCAGGATCTCGGACACAAAGTTGTGCTGATCGTCGGAGATTGTACAGCAAAGATCGGTGATCCTTCGGGACGTTCCAAAGCACGACCTGTGCTTTCGGATGACGAAATCAAGGCAAACGCGAAGACGTACAAGAAACAGGCCGGAAAAATTCTCAAAACCGACAAGCAATCGCTCCAATTCCGGTACAATAGC
>CAYINT010000066.1:0-6727 GCA_964364875.1 uncultured Gammaproteobacteria bacterium
CCACGATTCCAGTGTACCAGAAAAGTCGGGTTTTGTTTTAACATGGCTATAGTTATCAAAGTTCCCGCCATTATTGTCATTAATGACTATAGCTACTCTGAACATGGGGCAATGATCAACACAAAAGCGACTTTCTGTGATGGGGAAATGCAATCCCCTATTCGTGCAGCACGCCTTCTTGCGTCACGCCTCGATGCCCGCGATGTTTGTATTTGCGCGCGACTTTCAGCCGGGCAAGGTTGCGTTCCAAAAGAGCGGAAGTTTCCGCGTACATTTCTTCGTCAAGCTTGCCTTCTCGCATAAGTTCTTCGGCGCGTTTGCGGGCTTCTTCTGCTTGTTCCTCATCAATCGCTTCCACATGTTCTGCCGCATCGGCAAGTACAACGGCGCGATTATTCTGTACTTCAAGAACGCCACCCGCAATTGCGTACGGATGCGTTTCGCCGTTTTGCACAATGCGCAACTCGCCAGGGACAAGCATGCTCACTAACGGCTCGTGGTGCGCGAGAACGGTGATTTCGCCGTCAACAGTCGGCAGGGACACTTGCGTGATTTCTGCGGAAAATTGTTGCCCGCTCGGCGTGGTGATTTCGAAGTGGAATGATTCTGACATAGTAGTAGAGTGTCATGCCGAACTTGTTTCGGCATCTCCAGTACCTCAAGGCTTGGAGACCCTGAAACAAGTTCAGGGTGACACTAAGCATTATTGCACCTGGTCGATACCGCCCTTCATATAGAACGCTTGTTCCTGCTTGTCGTCGTGCTTGCCATCGAGAATTTCTTTGAATCCGCGAATCGTCTCTTTCAGCGGCACGTATTGTCCGGACGTTCCCGTAAATGTTCCCGCGACGAAAAACGGCTGCGACAGAAAGCGCTGGATTTTTCGCGCGCGGGACACGGTCTGCCGGTCTTCTGGTGAGAGTTCCTCGATACCTAAGATAGCGATGATGTCCTGCAAATCTTTGTAGCGTTGGAGTACCTTCTGAACTTGCCGCGCAACGGTGTAGTGCTCGTCACCGACAATGCCGGGGTCAAGTATCGTCGAAGTGGAGTCGAGCGGATCCACAGCCGGGTAGATGGCAAGTTCGGCGAGTCCGCGCGAGAGCACGACAGTAGAATCCAGGTGGGCAAACGTTGTTGCCGGAGCTGGGTCGGTCAGGTCGTCTGCGGGAACATACACGGCCTGCACGGATGTGATGGAACCTTTTGTTGTCGAGGTAATGCGTTCCTGCAGCTCGCCCATTTCCGTAGCAAGCGTCGGTTGGTAGCCCACGGCGGACGGAATTCTACCAAGAAGAGCGGAGACTTCTGCGCCAGCCTGTGTGAAACGAAAAATGTTATCGATGAAAAGGAGAACGTCTTTCCCTTGCGTGTCACGGAAATATTCGGCAAGCGTGAGTCCGGTAAGTCCAACGCGGGCGCGGGCTCCGGGCGGTTCGTTCATCTGGCCGAAGACGAGCGAGGTTTTGCCCAAAACGCCGGACTCTTTCATTTCGTGGTACAAATCATTGCCTTCACGCGTGCGTTCTCCAACGCCGGCAAAAACGGAGAATCCTCCGTGTTCCTGCGCGATGTTGCGGATGAGTTCCTGAATAATGACGGTTTTCCCGACGCCAGCGCCGCCAAACAAACCGACTTTTCCGCCCTTGAGAATTGGCGCGATGAGGTCGATGACTTTGATGCCCGTTTCGAGGATTTCCGACTTCGTGGACTGCTCGGTAAATTCCGGCTTTGGACGGTGAATCGGCCAGCGTTCTTTTGTCTTCACGGCTCCCTTGCCGTCAATCGGATCGCCGACGACGTTAAACATGCGGCCCAATGTTTCGGTCCCAACGGGAACGCTCATCGGCAGCTCCGTGTTGTCCACAGGCATGCCGCGTTCCAGCCCGTCGGTGGATGTCATGGCAAGCGACCGAACAACGCTATTACCGAGATGCTGTTGGACTTCAAGAACAACGGTTTCTTTGCCCCGCTGAACAGTGAGCGCCGTGTAAATTTCTGGCACCGCTTCTTTGAACCGTACGTCGACCACCGGACCGATAATTTGCGTAATGGTACCTTGCTGAGATCGTTCTTGCATAGTTCTGAATTATTAGGCTGTCATCCCGAACGCAGTGAGGGATCTCACAGGTCGGAACGGAGATTCTTCGCTCCGCTCAGAATGACACTTGGTTAGGATAATGCCGCCCTGGACGCAGAGATTTCTGCCAGGTCCTGCGTGATGCCGGCCTGTCGCGCCTGGTTAAAAGTAAGCGTAAGATCGTCCATGAGATCGTTTGCCGCATCGGTCGCGTTGCGCATGGCAACCATGCGTGCTGCGTGCTCTGACGCCGTGGCTTCAAGCAGTGCCTGGAGCAGCTGGACTTCGACAAGGCGCGGAAGCGTTGCCGCAAACACGCGCTCGGGCGACGGCTCAAACAAGTATTCCAGCTTCGTTTCGAGTCCCCCGTTCTCGCCATTGACTGCTTCGCTTGCAAGACGCTCAAACATGGCTCGGTTCATGGGCAGGATTTGGCGCGCAACGGGCTTTTGGACAATTGCCGACACATAGTCCGTCCACACGATAACAACGTGATCGGCCGTTCCAGCCATGAATTCGTCAATCGCCATGCGGGCAACAGGCCGGATATCCGCGACGCCTGGCTGGCGCATGGGATTTGTGTACACCGCCGCAAGAGTAAAGCGGGAACCCTGTCGCTCGCGAGCGACGGGGGAACGACGGAATGCGTCAGCAGCTTTTTTTCCAAACGCGACAACACGAACAGAAGCATCGGGAATGGTTGCTGCCTGGAGTGCTGTCCGAACAACCTGCGCGTTGATCCCTCCGGCAAGCCCGCGGTCAGAGGAGAACACGATGACGAGCGCGTTCTGCACAGGGCGTTCTTGTAGAAGCGGATGGAGTACATTATTGCCGTTTCCGGAAAGTTTCAGAAGCAGTTCCAGCGAACGCTTTGCGTACGTACGCGTTGCAAGAGCGGCATTCACGGCATGGCGCATTTTTGACGCAGAAACAAGCTCCATGGCTTTGGTAATTTTTTTCGTATTCCCAATGCCCTTGATGCGGCGCCGTAATTCGCGGGTTGCTTGTGCCATGAATGATTACAAATTACGAAATTTGAACAACCTGATTTTTCACCCAATCTGGAACATACTTTGCAAAATATTGTCCGATTTTTTCAACTTCTGACAGTACGAGTGCGATCTTTGCTTCATCCAAGAACCAACTTTCCTTGCTTACTTCCCGTTCATCAACAATGGGGCAGACGGTGAAGGCAACGTTGGAAGGAAAAGCGGTTTGATAGGTAAGTAAAGCTCTCCGAGCATGGTGAGCCTTGCAGACGAGAATTGCCTTTTTCACGTCTATAGCACTTTGTTGAATAACTCGCCAAGAGAACGCTGCATTTTCAAAAGTATTCTTCGCTTGATCTTCTCGTAAAATCGCGTTTTCTGGAACCCCTTTGGTCAGTGCGATATTTTGCAAATACTTCCATTCGCTTTCCTGGCCGTTCAGTTTCTTATTGGCCCCTCCGGAGGGTAAAATGTAGGTGGCAAGTCCTTGACGATATAGTTCTATCGCCTTTTCCATAAGTTGAGGTCTGCTACCGCCCGGAATCAATAGAATATCTGCCCGGGTTGGTTCGTCTTCAACGAAGATAAAATCTGTGACGCAATCAAATGGATAACCCATAATACTGAATTACAAAGTAAATGTTTTCGTGAAGTCACTGATGATTTTCTTCAGATTCTCTTCCATTTCCGTCGACATTTCCTTTTTCTCGCGCAAGGCTTCCAACAGCTTCGGCGCTTGGTTGTCGAGATATGCGTGGAATTTGTTTTCGTATTCCCGGATTTTTTCGACGGGAACTGTATCGAGATAGCCGTTGGTCGCAGCGTAGATAATCGCAACCTGGTGTTCCACCGGCATCGGAGCATATTGCGGTTGTTTCAGAAGTTCCGTCAAACGCTGTCCTCGGTCAAGGGATTTGCGCGTTGCTTCGTCAAGGTCGGAACCGAACTGTGCGAATGCGGCGAGTTCGCGGTACTGGGCAAGCTCAAGGCGCAAACGGCCGGCCACTTTCTTCATGGCTTTGACCTGCGCTGATGATCCGACGCGCGACACCGACAAACCGACGTTGAGCGCAGGGCGGATTCCTTGGTAGAACAAATCGGATTCGAGATAAATCTGTCCGTCGGTGATGGAAATGACGTTGGTCGGAATGTAGGCAGACACGTCGCCGGACTGCGTTTCGATGATCGGCAGCGCGGTGAGGGAACCGCCGCCGTGCTCGGAACTCAATTTTGCTGCGCGTTCCAAAAGGCGAGAATGGAGATAGAAAATATCGCCGGGATAGGCTTCACGGCCTGGCGGACGGCGCAGCAAGAGCGAGATTTCGCGGTACGCCCACGCGTGTTTCGAAAGGTCATCGTAAATAATCAACGCATCGCGGCCGGAGTCGCGGAAAAATTCGCCCATTGCGCATCCGGAAAACGGCGCGAGATAGGAAAGGGCAGCAGGATCTGCGGCACCGGCAACGACAATGATCGTGTGTTCCATTGCTCCGCGGGCCTCGAGTTCCGCCACAATCTTTGCCACTTTCGATTCTTTCTGGCCGATCGCCACATAAATACAGACCATGTCTTTGTCCTGGTTGATAATCGTGTCCACGGCAATGGCGGTTTTTCCGGTCTGGCGGTCGCCGATGATCAGTTCCCGCTGTCCGCGTCCGATCGGAATCATTGCGTCAATGGCTTTGATGCCGGTTTGGACAGGCTGGTTAACTGATTGTCGCGTAATGACGCCGGGGGCAATTTTTTCAATCGGGGAAAATGTGTCGGTTTGCACCGGACCCTTGCCGTCAATCGGCTCACCCAAAGGATTGACCACGCGGCCGACAATGTTTTCGCCGACAGGGACTTGCAAAATACGGCCCGTTGATTTCACGGTGTCGCCTTCCTGGACTTTTGTGTATTCGCCTAAAATAACGGCGCCCACGGTGTCTTCTCCGAGGTTTAACGCAACGCCGACAACACCGTTGGGGAATTCCAACATTTCGGACATCTTCACTTTGGAAAGCCCGTCGATAATCGCGACGCCGTCGCCGACTTCAATGACCGTGCCGACATGCTCGACCGCGGGTTCCGAATGGAATCCTTCAAGTTCTTTTTTTAGCGCTTCAATGACGTATTCGGTAGTGCTCATACTCTACATGTTTTATGGAGCTTCCTTAAATTATTGTATTCTGAGCGACATCCCGACCTCTCGGCCGTGAGCTCGAGGCCGAATGGGCGACGCCTTTGGCGGAGTCGAGGGGACGTGCTTCGCGTAATTTTGTTCGCAGTATCGCAAGGCGGGAACGGACACTAGCGTCGATCAGCGTGTCCCCAATCCTGACCACAATGCCGCCGAGAAGCTTTGGATTCATGTGATGCTGAACTGTGACTTTCTGGTCAAGCGCCTTTTCTAACGCGTGCTGGATTGTATGCGCCTCATGGGAACGCGCTGTTGTCACATCGGCGCTCCGCTTTCCCGCGTGTTCTTCGGAAAGAGTTTGGAACGCTTTCACAATTGCAGGCAACATCCGGCGAGCTTTGTCTTTGCGCAATGCAGTAAGAAACTGCGCAAGAACCGAATCAATATCCTTGTGATCCTTGCCTTCGGTTGCGGCAAGCAATGTTGCCGCGTACTGGCGTGCCGTGTGTTTCATTGAGCTCCTCCTTGACCCGTCGTATGAGGAGCGAGATTCCGAGCGGAGCCGAGGGATGAATCGTGCTCCTTGGAAGGAACGTGGACACTTGCCAGCGCTTCTTCTATAAGCTTGCGATCCTGTACGTCGGAAAGTTTTGCTTTCACGACATGTTCGCTTGCTAAAATCACAAGATCAGCCAGCTGTGATTGCGCGTCATGGAGCATTTTCTTCTTGATTGCTTCTGCCTCTGTTTCCGTCTGTTTGCGCATCGCGATCATCTTTTGCTTTGTCTCATCAAGGAGCTTTGTTTTCACGGTTTCCGCAGCAGCGCGCGCATCAGCAACAATCGACTCAGCTTCTTTGCGGGTTTCTGCAAGCATGCGTTCCCGGTCGGCCTGGCCTTGGGTAAGATTCTGTTCGATTCGCTTTGCGTCTTCCAAAGACTTTTCAATCGTTTTGGAACGCTTCTCGAGCATGGCAAGGAGTGGCTTGTATGCAAGCTTGCGCAGAATGAAAATCAGCAGTACAAACTGCACAATCTGCGCAGACAGCAGTTTCCAATCAATACCGAGTTTGGAGAGAAAATCCATGTTCTTTGGCCTTCCTCCCCTTCTTGATTCTGAGCGAGAGCGAAGAAACGGATAAGGGGAGGCTGGGTGGGGTTAACCTCTGATCATCTCCCTTTTGTATTCCTGAGGAACGTTTTCCGTTCCGAAGGAAAAGATAAGGGGAGACCGAGAGGGGTGATTAGACGAACTTGATAATCAGCGCAACCACCAGCGCGTAGATGGCGATTGCTTCGGCGAATGCCATTGCAATCAGCATCGGCACCTGGATTCTTCCGGTCGCCTCAGGGTTTCGGCCCATGGCTTCCATGGCTTTTGCCGCCAACAGACCAATGCCAAGGGCTGGCCCAAAACTGCCCAGACCGATGGCGAGTGCTGCGGCAAGCATTTTCATTGCTTCTGCATCCATAGGAGTTTCAATTAATAATTAAGAATTAAAAATGATGGTTTCTGAAAATATTTCGAATTTTACAT
>CAYINT010000067.1:0-6689 GCA_964364875.1 uncultured Gammaproteobacteria bacterium
ACCGTCAGTATACCGGATCACCTGCTATTGCTCCAGATGATTTACGTATGACCCCAAAGCCCTTTACTGATTGCGGTCCTAAATTCAAACATCTCAATGGCAAATGCTCTCTCGAGATGAGTATCAAAAAACAGGCACGGTGGCCTGATATTTTGGGTGGAAAAGCGCCAGAAAGGTAACGGTAACGAGTGTGTCGGTCGGTGCGATACAACGTGCCAATCTCACAACTATGGGGCGAAATCGCGGCTGGCCACCCGGTCATTGCGAAGCTACCGAACGGATCCGGCTATCACTTCGTCGTGATCTTCGGGTACAAGGACGGCAGGTACTACGTCAAGGACCCCTGGCAGGACGCGGCCCGCCAGGACCAGCCGCTCGGCGATGTGCTCGAGCTGCGGGTCTACGGGTACTAGTTGTTTCTCGGTCAATCCTGGTGCATCTGCTATGGACAGCAGGTGCACCAGGAAACTCTTCATGATAGTATTGTAAGCCCATGAAATATCTTTCGCTGAACACACTTTTTCTTTTATTGACGGCTATTATTGTTAGTGGAGTTTTTGTTGTCATGTTTGTTGTATCTGGCAGAACTGTGACTATGCCGAATGCTTCCGCACCATGGCTACAGTACCAACGTTCTGACGGACTTTTTACGTTACAGTACCCATCTGACTGGCAGTACTCGATGGAAAATAGCGTTGTTGACTCGACACCTGGAGAAATCCATACATTGACACTGGGACCAAAGGCGGGATTTGATCAAGCATCGTACCCCTTTCTGATGAGTTGGACTGATCAGGCGTTTAGTGCTGACTGTGCAATAGCTGCAGAACAAGCAATACAAACCACACTCAAATCCCACAACGCAACTCTCAACGAATCGATCGGACAAAGTATTCAAAAGCTTTTTGAGCCTGTCCAAGAAGTTAAAATAGGAAAATATAATGCATGTCGTTTCCCAGATAGCACAAGAACTGAGCAGAACATAACTTTTCAGGAAGAAAACTACGGCATTATACACGACGGCACTTTATTTTCAATCTCGTTTCCTGCTGCCGATGCACCCAACGAAGTAGGCAGTGGTGCGAGAGAAAATAATACTATTGCACATCGCATTCTTGATTCGATCACGCTCAAATAATTGGTACGCCTATCGCGGTAGAAAGGAGCCCCCACCCGGCTCCTTTTCGGCACTATACTCAATCTGTGCATAACCCGATCTTGACGGGAGTGTTGCCGAATAAACTTTTCGCCTATTTTCAGAATTTTTTGTGCCTCATATAAGCCAAAAAGTTTTCATGAATTTGCAGAAAGCAGCATTTTGCAACAGTCCCTTGACGTTCTCCACGAACATTCTATACTAAAAACAAGAAGAGACGGGCTTCCCCTGGTTGTCGTCAACGAACTCCGGTTCTGCGCCGACCATCAGGAATCCCGTTCTTTTTCAACGCACTCTCTGGTGTTCCACAAAGCCGGAGAACGTCCGACGACGGGGTATGCGTACCTCGCCGTTTCCTGTCGTATCACAACAGTGCCGAAAAGGGGAATCATCGTATGGTACGCAGAACACTGAGCGCTTTTCTGCTCACCCTTGCAGTCCTCTGGGGGATGAGCGGTCAGGCGCACGCACAGGCCGTCACGCCAAGCACGTGGGGCGGGATCAAGGCGATGTATGGCGGTCAGCTTTCGGACAAGACTGGTCCACAAGGATCGGCCATGACCGATGAGTGGCGCAACGCGACGTACCGGGAGATCTGCTATGCACTGTCCCAGGACAAGTACAATCAGGGCCTGTGGGGCACCTCGAAGCGAACGCTCTACTGGAACTTTGGTACGTGGTTCGCCGGGGACTGGCCGTACCTTGGCGGTGTAACCAACGGCTACGGCGGCCAGTGCAAGACGTTTGCCAGTACAATCGTCAGCCGTGCGACCGGCGGATGGTACAGCCTGCCGACCGGCTACAACTACGCGTACGGCTCCATCGGGGACTGCCGTGAAGGCGACGTGATCCAGAAGCGGGAAAACGTCTATGGATCCCAGCACACGGCCATCGTGTTCAAGATCCTTGCAAGGGACGGCAACGGCAAGGCGACGCAGATCGACGTCATTGACTCCAACTACATCGCCGGGGACACGATTGGCCGACACATCCTCCCATGGCGTGGCGACGAGCTGCGCTACTACAACGTCTGGTAGCCAGCGAGCACGGTGAAAGACACAGTACGCGTGGGGGTTACAGCTTCGGTTGTTTCCCCCACGCTTTCCACAATATTGTAAAAGTTTTATACTGAGCCTCAATAGTTTTCTTCAATAGTCATGAAATATTTTTTCACCAAACAACTCATTCTGCCAATGATTCTCGTAGTCTTTTTGCTAGGCGCGGGTTGTACATTGCAAAAATCCAATGTGAATGTTACCAATGCAAATCAAGGAGCAACTTCAGACCAACTGCCGGCCACTTCTGACGTCCTTGGTGTTATTTTAGGAAACTCAAACGGCACTGACACAACGACTGCACAGCTTCAACTGAAAAACGGTACAACCGTTGCGTTTGGAACTGTTCCTGTACTGTTAAGCGGCAATGAACATTGGATTGATTACAGAAATGGCCATCTGTACGGGGTTCGTTTTACGGGAACGTCGAGCGCAGGTTTTTTGCAGGACTTTATTCGTGTTGATCAAAACGGAACTGTAACATCGCTTTTTCAAGGTAGTGCAGCACGAGGCTGGGTTTCGCCGGATGAACATTACGCAGTTGCCAATGACAATATTGATCCTGTGAATGTTGTGTTTATCAATCTTTTGGACATGTCAAAAAAAGAGGTGTTGCTTGCAGGAGCGGGCCAACCGGCTGTGCCACATATTGTGTTTCAAGGCTGGTCATCGGATAATGCCTACGCATGGGCAAGAACAGAAGCCTATGCGAATCCGCAGGAATTTTATCGAATAACACCGGCTGGAAGTGTAACAAGATATCGGGTTTCTTCTGAAATAACTCTGGGTGCATCATTTAATCCTGACACTGCACAACTTGTTTATGATACATTTCCGGAAGTTCCCGCAATGGAAGTAGAGGGTGTTGAAAAAAGCGGTGTGACAGTACAGTTGTATTTGTACAACGTAGCAACGAGTGAGAAAAAGCTCGTTGCTACCTCGCACGGAAAACAGTTTAATGCGAAATGGGAAAGTCCAGGTTCGTTCTCCTATAATGATCCTGTAACGAGTGCGCGCACAACGGCCAAACCATAGCCTGAAGAGAAAGAACCAACTCAACAAAAGGAAGGAGCCCCAACCCGGCTCCTTTTCCCTCAATGTCTTCATGAGTTATGTATCAGAGAACTGTCCGCGAGTGGACAGGTACCGGTCATTCCGAACGCCGAATCCCGCCGAGCGGGATGAGGCGGAGGAATCCCATTCCTTTGTGCAGTATTCTCTCCATGCAACCCCGGGATATCTCACCCCCTCACATTCGTTCGGGGCGGTTCGAAATGACCAGAGAGGAAAGATTTTGTGCGAGAACGTCTTTTCGCAGTGTATATTCTAGCCAATCCACGCAACACTGTTGTGTATGTCGGCGTGACTGGTCGGTTCCACGGTCGTGTTTGGGAACACAAAAAAAACTTGTTGCGGGGTTCACGAAACGGTATAACGTCACAAAGCTCGTCTATTACGAAACCACTGAGAATCCCATAGCAGCAGTTGCCCGTGAAAAGGAAATCAAAGCATGGCGCCGGGAGAAGAAAAATCGCCTCATCAGCTCCATACATCCTGAGTGGCGGGATTTGTATGACGATCTTTTATAGCGGTCATCCCGAACCACGCTCAGCGGGGTCGAGGGTGAGGGATCCCGCTCTTCTGGGCAAATACGGGATTCCTCACACTCCGCTTGCGCTCCGGTTCGGAATGACCATTTCTTTGAAAAGCAGCAAGTCCGCCGATCCAGGTCACGCCACCTCCCTAATGGCGAACGCTTGCAAACCACGCTGTACTTTGTCATAATCTTGTGCTAATCTCAGGTTGATAAGCTCCATAAAAAGCGCCCGTAAGTCCGTTCACCCACGACCAACTTTAGAGAAGGCGGCAGAGCAAGGAACTTGGGGCGACAATTCTTGTCTTGATCGGCAGCACATCATGGATTTGATGGCCATACAGGACTTTTTTTCAGCGAATATTCGCCAAAAAACCAACGTAACGTGGGTAGGGCAGTGCACCCTGCTCTTTTTCGTATGATTGCTTTTCACATCACATTGCTTTGGGTTCTTGCGGTGTTTGAACTGTTGTTGATGCTCTATATACTGCGTCGGTACCAACGGACGGGCTCCATTTACGCGCTTTGTGGTCTACTGTTTGGATTCGTTGTCATCGCCGTTTTTGTAGGTATACAACTCTTGACTTCAGATGATACTTCGCGATTGCTTTTTGGAAAACTCGCATACTATGGAGGATGTATTTCGTTTGTCAGCAACCTCATGCTTGCGATTGAATATCCAATTCCGAGCGCGGTGACGTCAAAGTGGAAAACTCTTCTCACCGTTGCTCCACTCGCGTTCTTTTTGCCGTACATACTGTTTGCTCCGGATTTTCTTCGACGCATCGACCTGAGCGGTGCTGCACTGCACGTTGTACCCGGAACAACATTTTGGCTCTTTACGTTTTTCGTCGTCATGTATTCCATAACAGCATCCGTACTGCTCCTACGAAAACGTCGCCGCGTGTTTGGAACGCAAAAAACGCAGGTCACGTTGTATATGACTCTCTTCATGCTGACTGCCGCAGCAGTACTTTTGGACACATTTTTCCTTCCCTTGAACGGTATTCGGACAAACGGCGTATTATCCGCTCAACTGAATGCAATCCCAGTTACGCTCATAGCGTTTATTGTGTTGAGGAAACCCCGTTAGAGTTTTACTGACCATGTCTCATTGGACATAGGTGTCGTATAGTAAAAAGGACGGAGACTTCTATACTGGTTATACAAACAAACTCCGTCATAGAGTTTCGAGCATAAAAACGTAAAAATTATTTTCGACAAAACGCCGATTGCCGGTTATGTTAATCTATTACAAGGTCTGTGGTAGTGAGCAAGACGCGAGAGCAAGAGAAAAATATCTGAAAAGCGGAATGGGAAAGCTATACATTCGAAACCGACTCAAACACTATCTGGCGTCTTTCTATAAGAAGAATATAAAGAATTTGTGGAAACTCTAACGGGGAAATGACATTGCTCAATATGACAGTCGGCTTGGTTCTCATCGCGGTTGCGGCCGCCGAAACTGTTCTATTTTTCTACTTTTTCACAAAATATCAAAAGACGCTTTCCATACAAGCACTCCTTGGTGTCATCGCGGGAATGGTTGTCTGGGTAGCTGCAAACGGTATTGCAATATTTCTAGGAGGCGATGTGACGTTTATTGAAAAGTTTGCCTATCTAGGAGGCACGCTCTTGACTTCATCGTTTCTTCTTTTCATCTTTGCGTTTCCGTATCCTAAAAATCACACAATTGAAGCTCTGAAATACTTACCAGCCGTGAGTGTGCTGTTTTTCGGATATTTACTCTTTTTTACCGATACCTTTCTCCGTAAACTGAGCGTTGATGGCATCTCATCAAGTCAGATAGAGCAAAGCGGATTGAGTCTATGGGTGTGGTCATTCTTTATTATTGTTGTATGGATATCAGCCCTTATTGAGTTGAAAAGACGATATACAGAGCAGATCGGTGAAACAAAAGAACGGCTACGATATTTACTGATCGGTGTTTACATTTCTCTGTTCATCGGAATTATTTCAGATATTCTTTTTCCGTTATTTTATAAACGCACTTTTGCTGGACTTGCATCGCTGTTTTCCGTTGTTTGGCTCATCTTTATGATTAAAGCGATTCGGTATCGGGAGAAAGAGGCATGATTGTTGGGTATATTCTTGTTATTCTTGCATTGTTGGAAGTATTCCTTGGATTGTACTTTTTATTTCGGTATCAAAAAAGTTTGACAAGTGTTTGTTATGCCTTGTTTGCCCTGGGAAGCGCAGTGTATGTTGGTTCGAACGGGATTGGCTACCTTACGGGTTCCTATTTCGTTGGGGAACGGCTTGGGTGGGTGGGAGGTGTTCTTGCAACCACATTTTTTCTTCCGTTTAGCTATTCATTTCCGTATCCGCGAAAGAAACTTTCTGAATTACTTCCTTGGATTCTTTGGCCGCTCATTACTTTCGGTCTTGGAATACTGCCAACAGAACTTTTTATCGAAAATCCAGGAGGTTTGCGATATGGGGAGGGCTATAAAACGGCAAGTGGAGACTATTTCTGGCTGCTGCTGACATTTCTGCTCGTCTATTGGGCTTGGTCAGTAACCAACCTGATTCGCGCGTACCGGACAAGCGGAGGATCGCAACGAAAACTTGTCCAGTATGTGATGATTGGAACGTTTATTTCCCTTGCTGGAAGCATGGTTTTTGATGTTGCTGTTCCACTCATTGTTCCGAGCCACTTTGGGTATGTTGGTTCGCTTTTGACTTCTGCATGGCTTGGCATGACAGCATATATTTTGGTGAGGAAGGTATGAATGTTCAGCTCGGTTTAATTATATTGTTAGGGATTACGAGTTATGTGTTGGTGAAAAGATGATCGTCTACTTTTTCAGTATTCTTACGATCGCGTTCTCGTATCTCAGTTTCAACACGTTCGGCCCAGTGA
>CAYINT010000068.1:0-6627 GCA_964364875.1 uncultured Gammaproteobacteria bacterium
AAATTAGGGGGTAGTGAGTCCATTATACCTGTCCTAATTTCCCAGACCATTATAGTTCTTACACAGTAAAAAGATGAAAAAGGCTGCGAAAGACAGGCACTGACGGTGTTTTTGCATGTCGCGATGTTCGCTGCTGGATGGCAACCAACGACGGGCCAAACGTTTCACGCAACAGGAGTTCCGGCAATCCGACAAACTGCCCCACCGTTCTTATTCCGGATTCATACAACACCCGCGCCGTCCGCCAACCAATGCCGGGAATATCAAAGATCGGTTGCTGGTGCCGTATACTGTGTGTTGCGCTCATTGTTTCAAAAGCCATAGGTCCTCCTTATACTTTGCGGATAACACCCAGCACACGGCCTTGAATCACGACCGTCGGGACGTCAATCGGCTTGTACTTTTTATTTGCCGGCTGCAGGCGGATAAAGTTCTTGTGCTTGTAAAACTTCTTTAATGTTGCTGTTCCATCCTCAAGCAGGGCAACGACCATATCGCCGTCCTTTGCGTACTCGGTTTTTTCCACAACGACGTAATCACCATCCGCAATCAGGCTTTCGATCATGGAATCGCCTTTGACGCGGAGGATGTAGGCATTTTTGCGCCCCACAATTTCCTGTGGAACTGTCAGCATCGTGCTGCGATCTTCGATGGCTTCGATCGGCCGGCCGGCAGTGATGAGCCCGACAAGGGGAAGGGAAATGGATGCCGCTTCCTGGAACATTGCGTCAGCTTCCGGTTCTATAACAGAAAGCTCCCGCGGGCCTTCTTTGCCGCGTTTGATAAATCCCGCCTTTTCCAATAACTCCAGATGTTCGTGCATTGTTGCAAGTGAACGGACTTTAAACGCTTTTGCAAGTTCCGTCAGCGTCGGCGCATAGCCATGTTCTTCGATATAGGAACGAAGATAGGCGAGAATGTGTTGTTTCTTTTTTGGCAGAACGTTGGTCATGTGTAGCGTGTGTTCTTTAATATCTCCAAAGGAGTAGGTGAGTGGAGCGGAATCGGGGTTTGCACCATCCTCCTCTCGTTCTCCACTTTACCCTTCCTGACTCAATGATACACCGAAGAAAAACCGAATGTCAAGTTGGCTAATATCAGGGGAAAAGTAGATAAAGAGATTCTGAAACAAGTTCAGAATGACAATAGGTGTGGATAACTTTGGGTATTGTTCGGTTTTTTGATCTTACTATTTCGTTCATTGACTTTTATTCACACGCACTGTAGAGTGGAAAATAATCGAATACATCAAGAGCGAACGTGATCGCTTGTCCGCAAAGGCAGGCAACGGGACCGACCCGTCTGAACGTTCCCGCAACCGCCCGAAGGGCGCTCCGAACTCGTTTCAGAGCCTCGACGGGAACGGTGCGAACGGCCCTTCTGGGAAGGGAAAGATGTCCACACAGGCTGTCGTCGCTACCCAGAAGGTGCGACGATCTTTTGCAATACGGTTCCAGACAAGGAGGCATCAGGATGCACACAAGCGTTGCTGATGTTCGGGCGACTCTCGGACGCATGATGCGTGCGGACAAAGAGCAGCTTGTCCGTGATCTGTGTGGCGAGACGTTCCAGGACGACCACCAACTGTTCCGCTTCCTCAGAGTACGCGAAGATGGAATGGTCGGGCTCTGCTGGATGCAGTCTGAGAATGAACCCGTTTCATCCTGCACGCTCGATGCGGCGGTGACGATCATTCTCACACAGACTCCTGACCATCCACTGGTCCAAGCGCTGCTGTGGAAAGATGCATGATCCGCGGCCAGCAGGAGTTCGGGAACCGTTGCAGGGGGACGTGCCACGCGCATGTCCTCCTGATTCCTTTTCCTGTTCTTCTGTTCAGGAACAAGAAAACGCGATGGGTTGACGAATATGTGAGGTTTGTTATTGTGTAATTGACGGGAAAATACCATTTTTGCCCGTTTTCTTGCGTTCATGTTCCATCCTTCGACTGGCTCAGAATTACACAAGCATATCCGAAGAACGTATTTGCCGGAAGCAATATATTTTGTCACAACGAATGTGCGGAAACAAAGGCCCTTTTTCGTAGATCACAACGTGGCAAAGATATGCGAGCGAACATGTGGAACGCGTTTCACATCCAACGATGTGTCGTATTCGCATATGTCATCATGCCCGACCATGTCCATGCGTTGTTCCAAACAACAAAAACGACTGTTTCCGAAGTCATGCGATCGATCAAAACAAATGCCTCGCGTGATGTGAACCGATATATCCGATCCCATACATTGCAAAGCCGAGGTCCCGGGACCTCGGCTATGGAGAAATGGGGTGGGAACACCGCCATAGAGCGTTCATTCCAATGGCAATCCTCATTCTACGACCACGTGATCACGGACGATCAGGATTTCCACAATCACGTCGAATACATTCGCAATAATCCAGTGAAGGCCGGGCTGGTGGAACGCCCGGGTGACTACCTATTCCTTTTCGTGGACGAGAACGCAATTCGTCGATTGCTTGGAGGATCATGATCATCTGGCCGCATCCGTTCGCCGTGCTATACTTGTTCAGCTATGACGACGAAGTTTACCATCAAGCGTTCGTTTGATCCAAACAACTCCCTCGCATAGCTCGGGATTCGCACAAGTCTTTTTTCTACACAAAGTTACTATCGTGACGACAAAATTTGTCTTAAAATCAACGTTTGACCCCCGCTCCTTTAAGGTTGATTATCAAAAGGAACTCAACGCAGAACAGCTTCACGTTGTGACGGACGGCGAAGGGCATGTGCTTGTTCTCGCTGGCGCAGGTTCTGGCAAGACAAGGACGATCGTGTACCGCGTGGCATTCCTCATCGAACGCGGCGTGTCACCAGACAACATCCTGCTCGTCACGTTTACAAACAAGGCCGCAAAGGGAATGCTCTTTCGCGTCGAACGGCTGCTTGGCGCGTTCCCGAAAGGACTGTGGGGCGGAACCTTTCACCACGTCGCAAACCTGCTGCTGCGAAAATACGCTCCGGCAATCGGATTCCAGCCGAATTTTACGATTCTCGACGATGAAGACAGCCGCGATCTGGTCGGCATCATTGTCAAAGACTTGGCAATCGATCCGAAAAAGCAGCGGTTCCCTTCAAGCGCCGTGGTGCAGAATATCATGAGCCTCGCGCAAAACACGCAAATCTCAATGGAAGCGTTGATCGAAACGCGGTTCCCGCATTTTCTGAAAATTCTCGACAAACTTTCCGCAATCCAAAAAGCGTACGCAGAACGCAAACGCAAAAACAACCTCATGGACTTTGATGATTTGCTTGTCCATCTTGCAGCATTGCTTGAGCGCGACGAAAAAGTGCGGGAACGACTTGCAAACCAGTTCCGTTATATTCTCGTGGACGAATACCAGGATACGAACAAACTTCAGGCAACGATCATTCGCTTGCTTTCATCAAAGCATCACAATCTGCTGGTGGTCGGCGACGACGCGCAAAGCATTTATTCTTTCCGCGGCGCGGATATTTCCAATATTCTTGACTTTCCGAAACAGTTCTCGGATGTCACGATCCACAAACTCGAAAAGAACTACCGTTCCACACAGCCCATTTTAGATCTTGCCAATGCCGTCATTGCGCAGAATATTGAACAATACAGAAAGCGGCTTGTTCACGTGAAAGAAGGAAAGGTGCATCCTGCGCTCGTTCCCGCAGCGTCGCCAAAGCAGGAAGCGGAATTTATCGCGGAAATGATTTTGCAGCTTCGAGATGAAGGAATTCCTCTCAACAAAATGGCCGTGTTATTCCGCGCGGCGTTCCAGTCGCAAACGGTGGAGTTCGAACTGACCCGGCGGGACATTCCATACGAATACCGCGGCGGCGTCCGGTTCTTTGAGCGTTCCCACATCAAAGATGTCATTGCGTTTCTGAAAGTGCTATCCAACCCGAACGACGAAGTGGCGTGGCTGCGTGTGCTCAATTTACAAGTCGGCATCGGTTCCCAAACCGCGTCGGTGATCTATGACCAGCTCATCAAGCAGCAAAACTTGCCGCAGGTTCTCGCAACCTTTGTTCCAAACTTGCCGCCACGAGCGCAAGCCGGATGGAAATCCGCCCAACGGACGTTTGCAAAGCTCCTCACGCAGGACTATGCGCACGATCCGGCTCCGCTGATCGATAGTATTACAAAAAACGATTACCGCGAATATCTCATCAACCAATTCCCGAATTTCGAGGAACGTCTGGAAGACTTAAAACAGCTTGCCGTGTTTGCGGAACAGTACCAGTCGCTAGAAAAGTTCCTGGCCGAAGTGAGCCTGCAGGAATCATTTGGCATCGCGGGAGCAGGGGAGAGTTCCACTGACGACGAAGCAATTGTGCTCTCGACGATCCATCAGGCAAAAGGGCTGGAATGGGAAGCGGTGTTTGTCATCCATCTCATTGAACCGGGTTTTCCGAATGCAAAAGCGTTGCAGGAAGAAAAAGGGCTTGAGGAAGAGCGCCGTTTGTTCTACGTTGCCGTGACGCGGGCCATGACGCACTTATTCCTTTCGTACCCGATCGCTGCCGATTACCGGCTGATGAGCATGCGGATGCATGAACCGTCACGGTTCTTGCGTGAAATTGACGAAGGCCTGCTGGAAAAGTACGAAGTCAGTGAAGAGGAAGAAACATTCCCAGACGGCGATAGCGTGATTTTCTACGATGAGGAGTCGGGAACATTTCGGAAGAGGTAGCTCAGAAAGTAAAAACAACTTATAGGGACCAGCCTGCCAACGCCTGAAGGCGTAGACTTTGGCGGGCAGGTATCCCTCATTGTGGTCGTTTTTCGTTCCGCATTCATTTTTGGCGCATTTCTTCAATTATCTGCATTAACACATTGACTTTTTTGAATAGTACGTTATGCTCTGAAGCTGTTCTTTCAATGTTCCCGCCGTTGAGCGACGTCTTCTGATCTCCACAACTCCGTGGATGTCGGAACGCAACGCTCAATGTTAGTCGGAGGGAAATACCATGTCAGACGAAGTCATCGCTTTCGTCACATCGGCGGTCGACGGACGTCGATACCGCTACGAACGAGGTTCGACGTGGCTGGTCTGGAGTGTCTGGGAAGGAGAGTGGAAAGTGGTCGAGCTGCACACACTTCCTCCCCAAGTCTGTCTCGAGATCACCACCTGCACTTTTCAAGGGACCTGGGCGACTGTGAGTGCTCTTGATGCGTTCGCCAGGATGACTGGCGGATACATCGGCGACCCGCCGGACATCTACTAGGAGGATCGGATGCAAAAGACAAAGCCGCCCCCAAGAGTCGTATGGAAGAATCTCACGTTCGCGGGGCAAACGTTTCGGATCGTTCAACGTCTCGATGCGGGCGGACACGATGTTCGCTTCATGCAAGTCCGGAACGGGAAGCGCTATGTTCCAGCGGACGTGGAGAAGCTGGATCGTCCAACGCAGGCGTTTGTTGAGCTCTACCTTCGGGAACTCAGACGGTGCGGCGCGCTTCGGCACGGGAAGAAGGTTTGTGATGTATCATGAGGGAGGATCGCACGCACAGGGTCTGGGAAGCGCGGCATGACGCCAACCTTCCCGGACCCGCCAAAATCCTTGACCGTCATGTGGAATTCGCGTACACTTACTCACGCGTTCTTTTTTTGTATCCCCTTCGTTATCGCGTTCGTTGCAGAGCATCGGTGATCTTGCCAGGTCATCAGCGCGCTGCAACGAATGATGCCGAGTCGTTACCGGCCGAGAGTTCTCGGGAATACCTTTGCCACATGGAAGGAGACCAAGCCGATGGCAGATCTGCAAAGTGATCTGGAGCACGAGTTCACCATGATTCGCGAAGCGATGAAGCGGTCGCCTGAACATGGTGCGGCGATACTCCAGGCTGTTCGACTCGCGGTGAGCGCCATCAAGCGCCTCGGGCGTGAACACAACGTTCCATCCCACAGGCGGCAAGCCGGCGTTCACGATCTTTCCGCTGAGTGGAGTCGCCGCGCTCGAGCCGAGTTCCTCGACGGTCGTTGACAGCGACACAATACAGAGGAGCACAACCACACGGGGACGCAGGGCGTATTCCTTCCCGCCGGAGGGAACCAGCCCCACGTTCTTTCATCAGGGGTCTGCAAACGCTCTGCCCAAAAGCAGAATACGTTCCGCAGGCCCCTGACACTCCACTTTCTTTTGGAAGATTTTTCTATTCACAAAGTGTTGTTGTGTGTCTTTGTACTACACACTCAAAAACGACTTATAGGGATATCCCTTTCTTGACTCTTTCCAGCAACATGTATTAGGATAGCTCCGCCATTGTGACTGAACGGTGTCGCAGTTCAGTCATATCGCATCGAACGTAGCGCACAGATGAGAGGAGGAAATCAGTGCGTGTCATCGAATCAAAGAGTATGCCGCCCATCGGCCCGTATTCAGCTGGGATCTCGATACCGGCGGGCAGCGAACTCGTGTTCTTCTCAGGCGTGATACCGCAGCAGGTCGGACCGTCCATGTCATTCTGGAACGAGACACGATCGGTGTTCGACAGACTCACGGGGCTCCTTGACGAGAACGGTTTTTCGCTCCGTGACATCGTGGACGTGACGGCGTTCATCGTGGATCTACCCGAGAACGGAGCGGAGTTCAACGAGATCTACGCGGAAAGGATGCCGGAGCCATACCCG
>CAYINT010000069.1:0-6289 GCA_964364875.1 uncultured Gammaproteobacteria bacterium
GCCGTTATGATACCATATTTCTGCTGAAATTTAAAGGACGGTTAGTATATCAAATCTGATGTTTTGTTTTGCGGGGACTATAGCCGCGAGCCGGTGCCAGCACATAACTGTCGGTCGTCGAACCACCGTCGTCACGAACGAGATCCACGGAGTACTTTCCGGCAGCGGGGTAGTACGTGTTCTGGTGCTTTCCGCAGGAGTAACCGCAGATGTTCTTCCAGACCTCGCCGTGCCAGTAGTCGTTCATGATCCCGGAGAACGGGAACTTGAAGTCACTGATCGAGGTGGGCCACTTGTCTGCCTGGGCTAGTGCACTTGTTCCTGAGACCAAGAGGACGAACAGTCCCAGGAGCACGCCAACCCAAAGCATCCGGTTGCGTTGCATTGATTCCTCCAATCAATGTCCGGTGGTGCTGGACGGTTGGGCACGCGAAGGCGGGCAGGATAGAACCTGCCAGCTTCGGTGGCTGTGTCCTCCGTAGCCTTGGCGTAGGAGGATATGAAAAGGACGGGTTCCCTGATGATCGTTCTGGAACAGAAACGACAAACAGGCGAAGCCTCGTCTTCTTCTTGACTGCAGTTTAGAACGTCTGGAATTGCCGTCAAGAGCCTTTATCCACAGTCTTCTTCGTAGCCGGTTTCTTTGTTCGAGGCGTGGAGCGCTTTGCCAACTTTGCAGGTTCCTTCTCAGATTCGTGTGGAATGTCCGTTGCAGCCGGCTTGACTTGTTCCTGCGCTACTGTCTTTTTTATCGTCACTACTGGGTTTCTTGCGGACTTTGATTGCTCTTGTCTGATTACTGGCGAAAGGACTGTGGGTAGCAGCCGGTATGGTACGCGTCCAACAGACTGAATTCGGTACTGTGGAAAGAATTGCCGAAACAGCGCGCTCGCCAGTATCGCGTCAACAAGACCTTCGCGCTCCGCGTAGGAACAGCGTTTGGCTGCACAGAATTCAGCGAGAAAAAGGTGCACGAGTTCATGGGCGAGTGCTTCCGTTGCCAGTCTCTTGTCACGAGACGTACGAAGACGGAGAAATAACTGGTTCGGACGGCGGTATTTCCCTTCAGGGCCAAACACGCTTACATGACAACGATAGGTAGGGTGAACCTTGGCATGGTGTAAGAGTTTTGCTTGGCGGAAGAACGGTACCTCAATGCGTCGCCACGCCTGTTGGAGTCCCATCACGTTCTCGCGGAACCGACCATCATCACATGCGCTGACCGTGTCCTTCGGTGTTGGCAAGTAGGCCGTCATGCTGGTGCAAACAAACCATGCGCGTTCGCGGAGTAACGCCTTACGATACAACGATTCTTGTTGAGGGTTTGCAGAAAAAGAGACGCGCGACATGGCAATTCGCAGAACATTACTCTCAAACACTATCTTTTTGCAACCGTGACGATGCGCGAACATGTTTCATGATGTCTCGCACGAGTTCATCGACGGTCCATGGCTGGTGGCCGCCGTATCGTGCTTGAAGGCTTGCGACGATCTGCCGATGCTCGGGATAGCTTGGCGTCTTTTCATGAAAAACCTCGAGCCACGCCGGGGAATTCTGCACGACGGCATTGAAAATCTCTGAAACATGCCAGACGAAAAATTCGTGCCGATCGGAACGAAGCTTAGGATGTGTTCGGAAGAAATAATGATAGAAAAGAAAATGAAGCATCTCGTGAGCGATGATGACGTTCACGGCGCGCTTGCTTCGATTTCGATAAGGAACATGAAAAGTTTTGTCTTCGAGGAAACGCGGGTACATCCCCCAAATGGTCGGATACGCGACGTATCGGCCATGGGGCCAGCGGACTCGGGAAAAAAGTGCTTCACATGCATCGAAAAATTGATCTTCGATCTTCTCCCAGTTCTTGCGGTAGAGCCGAACGTTTTTTTGCATGACTGCGCTCTGTTTGCAATACTCAATGCTCACCAACTCAACAATCGCAGAACGATCAAACGTCCACGCCACCTTTTGCAGGCGGTAGCGTTGCACCGCTGGAAACATCCGAAGCACGGCGGCACGAAACGTTCGTCCACCATCGTACCGAGCATCGTGCGCGAACCGAAAAAATGTTTCGGTATCTTTTCGCGCACTGATCAAAAAACGCAGTGTTGGTCTCATATTTTAGGGAAGTAACGAAGAGACGGCTCCTCCAACCGCCTCTTCACCTGTTGATGTACATAACTCATGCTCAGACGCCCGCACCGAGATCAAGGACAAGATGGCCCGGTTTCATGTTGCGCAAGGAATGTGTCGAGAAAATTCGGAAAGTTCATTCTTGTTTGTCAAACGACACGGAACGGACAATGCGATCTACATTTTGGAGTTGCATCGAGAGCTCCTGCGTGGGTGATATACCTGAAAGGAGTTCCTGCGCGTACTGCTGTAAGAGTTTTTCCCGTTCGGTGTCAGTCGCGGATGCGTTGACTGCGTCATAGACGGACGAAAAACCCTGAATGATTTTCAAACCGTGGTACAGTCCGGCCGACAAATCCAACGAAAATGTTCTCAAGAGATTGTATACTCCTTCATCGGCAAAATATTCTGCCCTGACAAGAACATCATTCCCGCGAATCGTCCTCACGGAACAGCCGTTGCCGTCATCATCAACGATCCCGGGTCGCAAACACGATGACGTCGTAATCCGGCCATCGCCGACGTACGCATTCTCCTTGAACATGGAAAAATCTTGAGTCGCTGCGATCAGCCATACATCATTGGTTGCGCTAAACGTAATTTTCAGCGCTTTGCCCGATGAGACAAGGTTATTGTTTTCGGGTTCCAGCAACTCTTCACGTGCAGCACCGAGCGATATGGGATACGTAAAAGTAATGTTTGCTTGTGTGTTCTGATACTTGCGATATGTGGAATTGCTGACACTTTGGTCGGAAGGAGCAATTTGAAGTTCCCGATACAAAAGAAACGCGGCGACCATAACAATACACGTTATGACAACTGGGAATACGATGCTTTTTCTCACTGACGCACTGTTCATATCCGGCATTTGTTTGCTGACAACACTATACCACCAGGGAAACAACAAGAAAAAGTTGTTGGGGGTGAGAGCAAAGAAGCGCTCCCACCCCCATGGTTTCTCGCCGCTGGCGACCTACCACGCCTGGATGAACAGGGTCGGCCATTCCCAGCCGCTGATGTACGACGACGCGTATCCACGGCACCACGAAGGGTATGTTCCAGTCGGTACGCCGTACGCTCCGTAGTGGATGCCCAGGTGCAAGTGCGGAGGGTTCTGGCCACTTTCCGGCCGTACTACCCACCGTACCGATGTACTGGCCCCGGCCGACGTTCCTGCCTTCGCCGGGATACATCGTGGCACCAAGATGCCCGTAGACAGCGCAGAAGGTTGTCCCACTGATTGTGCTCTCCACGATCATGAGGTAGCCCCAGCCGCCGCTGTTGTAACGGGCGTACCGGACGAACCCATCATACATGGCATACACGGGAGTGCCGGCTGAACGAACACAGTCATCGCCGAGGTGATAGCCGCGTCCGGACACGTACCGAAGGAATCCGTACCCGCCGATTGGCTCCCACGGGTTGATCGGCGCCCAGACCTGGTCGATGCCGGTTTTTCCAACGCCGACGCCCTGGGAGCTGGCCTTGCCATCCGCCCCGTACATCGCCTTGATCCCGCCCCACGTACTGGGCTGGATCAGGTTGGTGTCTTGTGCGAGAACGGGCTCCACTCCGCCCCAGAGGACTCCGAGGCTGAGTGCGAGCAGTGCGACAAACATGCGGAGATTCCGCATGGCAGTACTCCTTTCCTTGCTGCTTCGTTCGGAACGAAGCGCGTAGGGGTAGAATTGTCCTCCAAAGCTCCGTAGGAACCAAGGGGGATATGAAAAGGACGGGATCCGGTGCTGCTTTCTACAGTGTCCGTAGAAAACAAGACCGGGAAGCCCGTCTCTTCTTGTTTTTAGTGTAGTACAGTGGGTACGGACGTCAAGGTCCCGCTATGCACAGTCCGGACTGTGCTGTTGTGCCAAGAGAAGAGAGGAAAGAAGTCCGATATCTACCTTTCTTACTTAATGAAAGAAGAAGATAGTTTTACGATGCTTGAAGAAACTTAATATTTGTAAAAATATTGTTGATCCTCTCGCGCACTTCCCGAAATTCGCCTGATTGCGGATCGGTCAAATTCACGTCTGCACGAAATTCCCAAATAAAATTTTCCTGCTGCACATAGTAGCTAAACGTTGATGTCTTCATTGGATTACTCTGACGCCAAATCCATTGCTGTATTCCGTAGAGACCGTCATGATCAGACCGCGTTCTTTCCTGTTCATCCGAAATTGCAGAAACATGATCAATCCAGTCGGGAAGCGCACGGCGATCGCGATTTTCAAGCTTAGTGATCGTAAGAGCATAAACAGCAGTCTGTTGCTGTGTATTCGTCACTGGGTCAAGTAGTTGTGTTGTTGATTCGGATGAAAATTCTGCCAAATACTCCTCACCGACTCCAGGAGCTTCCCCAAGCCCCTGCACCTCCGTAGAAAGATGGAGATCAGATGGCAGTACGATGTGAAAGGTTTTATTTTTCGCTTCAAATCTGTACGAAGCACCATTATTCTGGGCAGTCCCCGTTCTTGCGGTTTTCTGCCCGAGAGAACATCCCGCGACAATCATCATGATGACGAACATCCCAAGATTGACAATGATTACTTTTTTCATAGAAAATTATGTCAGTTGAAAGTTCTGGGGAGGGGGTGGGAGAGAACAACGTGCGTGTCATTCTCCCCCACCCTGGGTATGTCCGTACGGATACTACGGACAGGTTGTTCTGCCCTTCGGCGGGCTCACGAAGCCGTTCCCAGAGCAATAGCGACCGTTGTCCACGATGGTCGCGCCGCCAGAGATGCCGTCGAGCCGCACGGAGATATTGTCTTTCCACACAGAGAAGTGGATGTGGGGTGTGGTTGTATCCGTTTTGCCAGCAAGGCCGAGCAGCGTTCCTTGCAGCAGATCGTTTCCCGGCGAAACGAAGAGATTGGGATCACACTGGAGGTGCGCCACGATCGACTTCCAGCCGTTGCGATGATCCATGACCACGCACCAACCGTAGCCGTCCATCCGGCCGGCGAAGGACACAATTCCGCGCGCAGGCGCGAGAACGTAGCTTCCGGTGGTGGAGCCTCCGTCATCGCGGACGAGATCCACGGAGTAGTACCCTGCCGCAGGGTAGTAGGTGTTCTTGTGCTTGTAGCACCCATACCCACAGGTGTTTCTCCAGATCTCGCCGTGCCAGTAGTCGTTCATGACACCGGAGAACGGGAACTTGAAGTCGCGGATTGACGCCGGCCACTTATCGGCCTGTGCTACTGCCACCCCGGGTGCGCTCGAAAGGACGATCGAGCCCAACGCCAGGGAAGCCCAGAGGAGATGCTTCCGGAACATGACAGGTCTCCTTTTGATGTGAGAACGGTTTGTCCTCCGTAGCCCGACCGAATGGGAGGGCCGAGGAGGATATGAAAAGGACGGGATCCGGTGCTGCTTTCTACAGTGTCCGTAGAAAACAAGACCGGGAAGCCCGTCTCTTCTTGTTTTTAGTGTAGTACAGTGGGTACGGACGTCAAGGTCCCGCTATGCACAGTTTTTAGCGCCGTCGCGACGGCGGTCGTTTTGTTCTCGCCGGGGTGCGCTTGCCGGGTTTTGACGGTTCTTGTGCAACGGCTGGCGGAACGGTGGGTGGAACTGCCTGAATCTGTTCCTGCGCTGCCGATGGAACAGTTGTTGGAGCCGCCGGAAGTTCCTTTGGCGGTTCTGGAACAGGGGCTGTTGGTTGTGCCGATGTTGGAACGGACGATGCTGGTTTCTGTTCCCGCGGTACGGATGGAGCGCGCGAATCAGCGTCATGTGCGATCGGAATGGCAAAAATGAACGAACTCCCCTTCCCCTCGCCTTCGGATTCCACCCAAATACGGCCGCCATGCGCTTCGACGATCTTCTCTTCGAAAGTGAAGAAAAGGAGAACGCCCCGATGCAGTAAAACCACATCGGGGCGAAAATCCATCCATAGAGCTGCTGAGCGTCAGCAGATGCCCTCTTGGTCAGTACACCCAGGAGATTCCTGCCGGAGCGGTGAATGAGATGATATCTGCCGTGTCATCAGCGAAGATGCAGGTGCAGGGGACGTAGCACCAGCTTGGGCTGCGACGGCCGAGTTGACCGCGAATCTTGCAGCTTGACGTGCGAGAGCTCTGCGGGGAGAGTCCCATAGCCGAATTCAAACGCTAGTGCACCACCTCAGGGTAGAATAGTTCTAAGATCACAT
>CAYINT010000070.1:0-6266 GCA_964364875.1 uncultured Gammaproteobacteria bacterium
TGGTACAGGCAAACAGCCGCGCGGCATCCTGCACCAGTTGGTCAAAGTGTTCCACCTCATCGCCGGTCAGGCTTGCCTGGTGGTATTTGACGTTCCGCGCACTCTTTTCGTAGTCAAACACCGGTTTGAGGCGCGCAAGGATGCCAGTCAGCTGCGGCGTGAGCTGATGGAGTTCCAGCACATGGTTGTGATCGTACACAAGAGAAGCGCCGTTAATGAAAAACGCCTGATCGTACCAGACATTTTTTCCTTCCCAGTATTCTTCCGGCATGCGCAGAAAAAAATCATGTCTGATGACAGTTTCGTCCGCATACATCGGGGTTGGCTCGTACACAATGTCTGCCTTCAGCGCTTGCGGATGAAGCTCGATGGTCACTGGACTGCTTCCGTAGAAAGAGAAGCCGATAAACACCGGGAATCCAGCTTGCGTGAGCAGCGGGAACAACCGGGCCGTGTCCGGCGGGGGCGACGCATCACGGCTAAACTTGCCGTCGTTGATGTAGGCAAGAAGTTCGCGCTGCGTCGGTGTCACACCATTCTGCTGCAAAACTTTATTGCTGTCAGCTTGTTGATATGCGTCATTTTTTTCATACAAGGATGGTGCGTAGCCGTGATAGGCATCCAAGAGAATACGGTAGTTTTGTGGATTGAACGGTTTTGGCTTGGCCGGTTTTCCGGATTTTTGTTGTTGACGAGCTATCACTGGCACTGCCGAGAAAGTTGGTTTGCGATACTGAAGCAGCCGTCCGATTAGACTTTCTGGCACGCTATCGGACGAGATTCCCAGTTCCTCCAACGCCGTACGAAGGCGCATGTCGTCGGTTTGCATATCAGTGTTCTTCTGGACGTCCATTGCCTGCACATCAATGATATCGGAATTTCTTCTGCCGTTGCGCAGCGATTCGGCAAACGTTAAACCCACTGCAACGATGTGTTTGCACACGTCGCCGTAGGGACATGTGCACACAAGATCAACGAACGTTTCGTCCCGGGTATCAAACTCCATGATGACCGTATACATGTCGCTGCCACGGACTTTTCCGGTAATGTTGATCGTGTCATCTTCTTGATCATCGCCTGCTTGCCACTGCAGCACACGCCCGCCCTGGAAATACGACACACCGCGGGAGTAAATATGCGGCTCGGTTTCATTTTTGAGCGCTCGTTGTATCGTTTTCGGAGAGAGCATAGATCCTCTACTGAATTATCCTTTCCGATACCTCGTCGTCCGCCCTTGGCCGATCCTTTCGATCTTTTTAAGCCGCAACAAGACATTAAGTGCTTGTGACACCGTTGGTCTGGCCACTCCGGTCGCCTTGGCGATCTCTGCCGGCGTCGCTTCTGCCACTTGTTCCAGATGCTGCAAGACGACAAGCTGCTTTGGAGACAGAAGTTTCTCGATATTTTCTCGTGACAGAAGATTAATGGCCTGTCTCGCTTGGACGAGTGACGTGGTGAGGAAAAACTCAAGCCACGGCGTGACATCTTCTTGTTTTGTCCTCAATGTCACCTGACTCTTTCGCAGGGCTACATAATAATCTGCTTTATTGTCCTCGACTAGTTTCTCATGGGAAACGTATGGTACATATGCATAGCCACTCTTCAGCATAAGCAGGTTGGTCAGGATGCGAGCTAACCGTCCATTGCCGTCCTGAAACGGATGGATGGCGAGAAATTCAACCAGGAAGTTGGCGATGACAACAAGCGGATGAATTTTGTGCTGCTTTAGCGCTGCTCCGGTCCACGCAAGTAATTCCTGCATCTGCTTCGGCGTTAGGTTCGCTGGAGTCGTTTCGAACATCACGCCCAGCGACTTGCCGTGGGCATCGAACATCTCCACACGGTTTTCACCTTTCTTGTATCCACCACGATGCCGTATATCTTTAGCAACATATTTCAGTAATTCCCTATGAAAGAGCCTGATCGTGCTTTCCGTAAACGGAATATGCTTCCAGGAGTTGAATATATTCTTCAAGAGTTCATAGTACCCTTGTACTTCTTGCTTATCACGATCCGCAAACTTCGTCATGGCCAGTCCGCGCATGAGCTTCTCGACATCATCGTCTGACAGCTTAGCCCCTTCAATCCGCGTTGAAGCTCCGCTTGATGTTACCAACACCAAACGTTTCAATCGTCCGAGCGCCTGCGGGTTTAACTGGGATCCTCCAATCCATCTGCCTTTCAGCTCGTCAATTTGATTGACAAGTGACCAGAGTCGCTGGGGAATATTAGCAATTCGTTGATCTCGTCGATCCATGGGAAATTCCATTCAATCATACTATGATTATATGAGATTATATATGATTATGATGGTTTCGTCAATACATGAATCCAAGAATTCGAGGGATTGATTTTCCTCAATAAATCCGGTATCATCCACGAGGGGTGACCCGCGTAGTTCGAATAGACTAGTCTCCGCCAGGACAATGGAATATCGAGCTACCCGACTGCCTCAAGAAAGGTTGTGTTGGCATATCCGCGTTCTACTGATATGATGGTGTTCGTCTTGTGGAAGGTTGGCTGCGTGAGTCGAGTCTACAAGTGAACTGAAGAATTTCAGTTCACGCGGGACGAGACGGGTTGGACGATCCCGCCCAAGGCGGGTGGACAACCCCGGATGAAGGAGACGATCTTGCCCGGCAATGCCTACTAGTCCGGCTTCGCCGGAAAAACATGAGCCAGTGAGGTGGGGTGGCCGAGTGGGATGAGCCCACGAAAAACCTGAATAGTTTCAGGTTTTGAGGGGCGAAACGGGCGCGACGATATCACCGAAGGTGATCGGAGCGCACCGGACGAAGGCAACAGTCTTGTCCAACAAATGGTGGAGGCGTGCGAGAGTGGTTGATTCGGGCAGTCTTGAAAACTGCTAGACCTGCAAAGGTCTCGTAGGTTCGAATCCTACCGCCTCCGCCATTTGCGGGATCCCGCTTCATTTGAAAATCAGACTATGAGGCGGGAAAAACTGCTGTACCAGCAATGGTACCGTGAGTTCTGCGCCGATCCGTCCAGGGCGGATTGTGCCATAGGCTCATACGTTTTATTTTTATGTCACGACCTTTCCTGATCAGCATGCCACATGCTCTACCCCCGTGCCACTGCCGAATTTCGTTACCGAGGGGTTAGTGCGTAAGTCCTCATGTTGTGCAAATCCCATATTTCCACTACCAAACCGTACTATATATGCAAAAAACGTACGAGAACGCGGAGCTTGTTTTGCGAAAGACATGAAACAGGATCGTTGCAAGCAACATACTACGAGTAACATATTCGGCATGGCGCGCATCATCGGCGCTTTTCTTTGCCGACGTTTGTTGTACCGGCCGCGCCGTTTTTCCGGATCAGCTGAAACAATTTGCCATGAGATTGTTTTTGCCTGCTGGAACGGCGAGTTTTTTCGAATGAGCATTGGGCATTTTTCGCAGTTTTGGATGCGCGATTTTGGCATTGTTTCGCCTTCGCTGATCGCTCTTGGCGAGCGGGAAAAAGTCATCGCCACGCTGCGCTGGGCACTGGCACACTACCGTTCTGCCGGTAGGGTAACGACAACGATTTTTCCCGACGGACGCTGCGCTGATCTTCCGGATCCAAGCATTGACGCAATTCCATGGCTTGTTCTGGCGCTCCACGCTGCAGACGCGCGAGATGTGGTTGAAGAATTTCGCCCTTTTCTGATGGAGGAAATTCAACAATATGCGGCAACAGTCATTGATCCCCACACGGGCCTACTGTTTGTCCATAAAACATATGCCGGATTGCGCGATTCCGTTTTGTACCGTTCCAGTATGTACGCAAATACGATGCTTGTGGCGCTTGCATGCTTTGCGAGGAAGCTTGCTTTCGATGCGCCAGAACTTGATGCAGTTGCGCCGCCGGACGCGCTGGTTGACATGTACTGGAACGGTCGCTACTTCAATGCCGATGCGCGGACTACAGCTTTCACTGCAGAAGCAAACTTGTTCCCGTTTTGGCTTGGTATCGTTTCCGATGGCACGAAGCTTGAGAGCGTTCTCGCAGTCATGAGAGAGAAAGGATTAACCGTCCCACTCCCGCTTGCATTCACGGATTCGCCGAAAGCGTTTCGTTATCGAAGATATATGCGCATGCTGGCTCCCAACTACCAGGGAACGACGCTGTGGACGTGGCTTGGGATGATCTATCTGCAATTGCTGGAACGCGCCGAAAAATCGGACCATGCTGCGCTCCGTTCTCGATTCGCAACGATGATCAAGCAGTATGGGACGCTTCCGGAGCTGCTTCATCCAGACGGATCATGGTACACTACTCCATGCTACCGCGCCGATGAGGGGTTGCTTTGGGCCGCATTATTCCTGAAGAACGCTCAGATGGCGTACCATTAGACCTGTTGCCAAATAACCACTTTGGCTAACCTTAGGGAATGGTGATTGGCTAGAATTAGCCAAATTCCTCAAGAACACCCTAATAAGCAACAAGTCTATTGATCGAGGGCGGGCATACTCGGATATGTGAGACGAACCGTTGACTCGGCAAAGCAGAGTTCCGTCCATCAGAGAGAATAATTGAGCGGAAGATTGTCGAAAAACAAGGTGCTTCGCATATACTGTGGAACAGGTTTCACCTCTCGTCTTTCCGAAAAGGCCGTTTTGACATACAATAGTCGTGAAACGCATCACAAAAACCCTTGACGAACGTTAAATGCTATGGCAATTGATCCTTCTCTCCAGGACCCGAAGGAACTCATCCTTGCAGCGAAAAACGGCAGTACTGCCGCGTTTGGCCAGTTGTACGAGCTGTACTTTACGCCTGTCTACCGGTTTATCCTGTTTCGCGTGCGCAACCAGCAAGAAGCTGAGGACCTGGCGCAAACCGTGTTCCTGCGGGTATACCAGTCTGTCGGCAACTTTGAGGAAAGGGGTTACTCGCCGCTGACGTACTTTTTCACCATCGCGCGCAACGCAGTCATTGATCACTGGCGCAAGAAAAAAGCATTCCTCGATGATGCGGAAGGCACGCTGTTTGCCACGATTCCGGACAATAAGGAAAGCGCGCATGACGCAGCCGATCGGGAACACCGCATGGAACAGATCCGCAAGGCGCTTCCCGCTTTGACAGAAGAACAGCAGGAAGTCATTACCTTGAAATTCTTGAATGGATTGTCCAACAAGGAAATCAGCGCGATTCTGAACAAGAACGAAGACGCCGTGCGGCAATTGCAATCCCGTGCGGTGAAAGCGCTTCGCGAAATACTACAAACCTATGCAGACGCATGACGACAATCTCATAGAACAGATCCTCGCGCTCATCAATGAGGGTGTCAGTGAAGCTGTGCTTGTGGATCGGTTTCCGAGTGAAGCGGCGTTGATCCGTGATCTCGTGCAATTCGCGTCTGATTTTCGCCGGGAACGGGAACACATCCAGCCGTCGGAAGATCAGTTGCGCCGCTTGCTGTCCAGCCTCCCGCCGGAAAAACAAGCGCTTGCTTCGTCCGCGGAAACACTGCACGGCATTGCGCGCATGCGGATATGGTTTTCGCTGACGCGCGCGTTGCCAATCGGCCTTGTGGTTATTGTTGCCGTTGTTCTCGGCGTTTTTGCCTTGCAGCGGAACGGCACTACGCCATTGCCTGTTGCGCGCACCAACATCTCGCCGTCAGCAGAAACGAACACCGAGCCGCAAAACGCAAATGTCAATACTCCAGGAACAATTGCTCCATTGACCAACGACGCAAACACGACGGGCAATGAAAACAGCGCTTCTGACACGACGTCCCAACCGACAAATGCGGGTGTTGACATGGCGGAACTTCTTGCATCACTGTCGGAACTTGACGCAGGCAATACCGAACTTGCCGCAGACGTGGCGACTTTTGATCAGGACGCAAGCGACGCCAACGCCGTGCTTTCCAGCGTGTCATTTGAGGATATCGGAAAATCCCTGGACGCTGTAGGTTCTTCCTAGGCTTTCGGCTAAACGAACTTTGGTATATACTGCCAGTATGGATGAGCAGATGCCTATTTCCCCAGAACACGGAAAACCTCTCGCGTTTTGGTTTTTCCCGTCGTTTGACCAGCATGACCGTTCCCGGGCGTGGTACATCATGGCGATATTCCTCGCAATCGCGTTTCTTGTGTACTCCTATTTTGACAAGAATTATCTGTTCCCGATTATTATAGTGATCATCGCGGCAATTTTGTTTCAGCTGGAACGCAGGCAGGCGGAAATTATCGGGTTTGGCTTCTACAATGACGGGATCGAGCTGTCGGGTGAGGGATTCCATCCGTATAGCC
>CAYINT010000071.1:0-6130 GCA_964364875.1 uncultured Gammaproteobacteria bacterium
AAGAATCAAATCGGCGGTTCATCTCTTTTGTTAAGAAAAATTGCCGTGGTCGGGGTATCGGTCGTATTTCTTCAATTGGTGGCGGGAGCGATTCTTCGTCACACCGGCCTGGCCTTTTGGTGGCATGTGGCGGGAGCGTTCGGGGGGGGGCACAGCCGAGCATGAGGCCGACGGCGTAGCGCGGGTCGCGCGACCCGCGTCTACATCGTCGAGGCCGAAGTCCCGCGGAGCGGGATCCGGCTCTGCCGAAAAATTGGCCAAAGCCGCTTGAGAAGGGCGGGCGGTGCACGACCTGAAAGCGGCGAACGCGGAAGTCCCAGAAGTTATCAACAGTTAGTGTTCCCGGCTCGCTTGCGCGGTTTTGGGTACCGAGTACAATGAAAGTAAACAAAAACACACGCGCCCTGGCTTGCCTCGCTCGGATGCAGGTTGACCTGCTCCAGGAAGGAGGGAGCGGGGCGCTTGTTTTTCTCCTCGTCTCGTGGTAGAACGTGAGGACTTTGACTTTTTGCAATGAACAAGAACTTCTGGAACAACCAATCCCGCCCGATTGTCGGCCTTTCTCCGATGGATGGTTTTACCGACAGCGCGTATCGCCATGTTTGCAAGGAATTGAATCCGGACATTATTGTGTTTACCGAGTTTACGTCAGCGGAAGGGCTTGCCCATGATGCCGAAAAGATCAAGGCGCGGTTCCAGTACGATCCAATGGAACAACCAATCATTGCCCAGATCTTCGGCAGCGATATCTCTTCGTTTGTGTATGCCGCGCAGTGGCTGGAGGAGCGAGGCTTTGCGGGCATTGATATCAACATGGGTTGTCCGTCCCGCAAAGTCGTGAAATCCGAATGCGGCATTGCGCTGCGGAAACATCACGATCTTGCTTTTCGGCTTGTGGATGCCGTTGTGAAGAATACAAACCTTCCGGTTTCCATCAAAACACGGCTGGGATTGACCGATGCAAGCGATCTCATAACATTCGGCGAGGGATGCGAGAACGCCGGCGCGAATCTCATCACGATTCATGGCAGAACGTATGACGAACCATATGGCGTTCCTGCGCGCTTTGAGCAGATTTATGAACTGAAACGCGCATTGTCGATTCCTGTTCTCGCCAACGGCGGCATCGCGTCGCGTACTGACGGGAACAGAAAACTCGGCAACCTGGACGGATTCTTGATCGGACAGGCAGCTATCGGCAATCCCTGGGTGTTTGCCCCGAATCCGAACGGAGTAAGTAACGCGGGGTTTGCTGAGCGTTTGGAACGACCGTTTTCGGAAAAAATTCCCGTCATCCTGCGGCACGCGGAGCTGCTTGTGGAATACAAAGGGCCGGTGTACGGAATCCGTGAAATGCGAAAGCATCTTCTTGCGTATGTCAAGGGGTTGCCGGACGCGCGACTGTACCGCAGCTGGCTTGCGCAGACAACGGATCTCGCCATGCTGCGTGGAACACTGGAACGGATTGTGGAAACAGCGGGTTCTCCTGTTGTGGAACATGTTGCGGTGCCGACTATTGCAAGCAGCTGGGGTTAAAAAATTTGATCCCCGACACACACAAGGACGAGTGTATCGCTGTACTCCTAGAATCATTTTTGGTATAATCGCAATGAAGAACAAGCCGTCACAACAGAACAACACATGACACAGAAAGTTCGGAAAGCAGTCATTCTTGTTGCCGGATTCGGGACGCGATTTTTGCCTGCGACAAAAGCAATTCCGAAGGAAATGCTGCCGATTCTTGACAAACCGGCTTTGCAATATGTTGTGGAAGAAGCTGTCGCGGCTGGCATTGAGGATATTATCTTCGTCACGGGACGCAGCAAGCGGGCCATCGAAGATCATTTCGATTCCAACGCCGAGTTGGAGATGACCTTGCTCCAGGCCGGAAAAGGCGAACTACTGAAACACGTCCAGCGCGCGACACGGCTGGCCAATTTTATTTATGTTCGCCAGCCGCAACCGCCTCGTGGTACCGGCGATGCCACTATGGCGGCGCGGCCGATTGTCGGCAATGAGCCCTTTTTACTGCTCTATCCTGACGAAATGCTGTTTTCCGAGAAAAATTCTTTTAAGACAATGATTGATGTATATGAGGAATATCAGGCGCCTGTCGTTGCCGTGTACCGCGTTCCGCGCAACGACGTGACACACTACGGCATTATCAAAAACAAACACATCCGCGGGAAGGTGCATGAAGTGTTCTCTATTGTGGAAAAACCCTCAGTAAAGGAAGCGCCATCGACGCTAGCCGTCACACGGGGCTTTGTGCTGACCCCAGAGATTTTTTCGTACCTCACAAAAATCAAGCCGAACAAAGGCGAATACTACCTGACCGATGCAGTTGAGCTGTACAATACAAAACATTCGGTCTATGCGTGCAAACTTGAAGGCGAACGATATGACGTTGGATCAAAAACGGGCTGGCTGAATGCTAACGTTGCGCTCGCGCTCAAACATCCGGAATATCGTGCCGCAGTGAAAGCATTGATTCGTCGGTCCAAACAACGGACATGAAACCGCAACGACAATTCCGTTATCACCGATTTTTGCCACTTGCCGTGGTCATGGTTATGTTTGTCTTTCTCGGCTTTGGGTGCCGCGGCGGACAGAAAGTTGTCGAAAGTCTGCCACAGATTACTTTAAACTACTGGACAGTGTGGGATGAACCGGATGCCTTTTCACAAATAATTCAGGAATACCAGCAGATACATCCCAACGTCCAGATTTCCGTCCGCAAGGTCAGTTTTGATAACTACGACCAGACCCTGCTTGAAGCATGGGCGCGGGATGAAGGACCGGATATCTACTCGATTCCTAACATGGCTGTGGGAACATACAAAGAATTCATCAGCCCCATGCCAGCGACGTTGAAACTCCCGTCACTAAAAGTCAGCGGTTCCGGCTGCTCGAAAAACATTTCACTCATGGACGAGACCAAGGCTACGCTTTCCCCCGATCAACTCGATCAGATATTCATCCCCACTATTGCCAGCGACGTTGTTTTCGAGAACAACATCTACGGCCTTCCGCTTGCAACCGATACGCTCGCTCTCTTTTATAATAAAGACTTGCTGAATACGGCAAAAGTCATTGCGCCTCCGCAAACCTGGCAGGCTCTTGTTGACATGGTTGATACGACCAAAACCGGCCTCACAAAAGAAGATAAAGGATCGATTATCCAGTCTGGCATTGCGATCGGCACTTCGAAGACTGTTAACCGGGCAGGCGACGTTCTCGCAGCGCTCATGCTGCAGTCCGGCGCGCAAATGACTGATGCAACCGGAAAAGCCGTAACGTTCCACAACGCTTCGCCGCGGGAACCGGATTTTAATCCAGGGATCTCTGCGCTGAACTTCTATACGGCATTTGCCAACCCTTCCCGCGTGACGTACTCATGGAATGACACGCTTGGCGACGCGCAAGAGGCATTTGCCAGCGGCAAGGTTGCGTTCTTCTTGGGCTACTCCTACCAACGCGATATCATCGCCCGCCAAAATCCGCTCCTGCACTTTGGCGTCACGTCTCTGCCGCAGATTAACAGCGAGGGCCCGGAAGTCAATGTCGCGAATTACTGGGTGGAAACGGTTTCAAAAAAAACGCAATATGCTGATCAGGCATGGGATTTTCTGCTCTCTGCAACCTCGGATCCGCATGTCCGGAGTTATCTGGAAAAAACAAAAAAGCCGACCGCGCTGAAAAAGATCCTGCCGGAGCAGCAGGCCGATCTTACGCTTGGCGTGTTTGCCAATCAGCTTCTTGTTGCGAAAAACTGGTATCACGGTTACGATTACCGCGTGATGGAACAGGCGATGCTTCAACTGATTGACGATGTGAATGCGGGAAAAACCGGCAGTGATTCGATCGGTCTTGCGGCACAGCGCATACAGCAAACGTATACCAAACCGCAATGATCACAAAATTTCATTCTGCAATGCATAGCCGATCAGTGCTTCTGCTTTTCGGTATAAGTATTGTTATTGCGGGATTTTTTGCGACCGTGCGGCCAAGCGAAGCAGTATGTTGCTGCATGCAGGATGGCGATTCACAGACATGCCAGCGCATCGAGTCTTGGGCCTGCGTTGATAAACAAAAATCGGACTCCCGTTGGTCGCCAGCATGTGCAGACTGTGAGAGTATCGGCGGTAAGCTTCAATGCCCGGAAACAAGTTCGAGCGGCGGCGCAGCGATTTGCGATGAAAACAAGTATAATGTTGGCTCTATTTTGCCGCCGTGCACAAAGTGCGGAGACTGCTCGTTGGAAGATTTTCTCCAGCTTTTCACCAACCTGTACTCCTTCGGGCTGCATAATATCCTCGCTCCGCTTGCCGTGCTCTTCATCGTCATCGGCAGCATTCTTCTCATGACCGCCTCCGGCTATCAAGAACGGGTTGAAAAGGGTCGCACGATGATCTCTCAGACCATCGCAGGAATCATCATTGTTCTCATTAGCTGGATTGTCATTGACACAACCATCTATTTACTGACAGGAAACCGTGACCGCATGATTTTAAGTAAAAAGTGGTACGGCGGTGATGAACTGACCTACCCTTGCTATATTTCCTCAACTGTCTCGTTGCAAAATGGCTGCTCTGGCGCTGATGTGCAAACACTGCAATCCAACTTGTCTCGCCTTGGATATACAGTGAAAGCGGATAGCGTCTTCGGTTCTCAAACAAGCACCGCCGTAAAAAATTTCCAAAATGACGTCAACAGCGGCCTCATGGTTATGGACGGGCGAGGAAGCTGCAGTGTCCCGCTTTGGGATCAGATTTTTTACACCGACTGGAACAAAACCGGCCAGCAGTTTTCCGGCGTGACATCGTGCGAAGTCGCTTTAGCAACAAATAACGGCAGTACCGCGGATGTGTGGTGCGTCAAGGAAAGCTATTTTGTCAGCGGCAATACGCTCCCCGCAAACGGCATTGGTGATTATAAAACCAATAACTTGATCTCTTTATTTGCTGGGTCATTTGCCGGCGAATACCAAACTCATTGTAAAAAATCCACATGAACCATATCTACGCTCGAAGAGTTCGATTTGCCATTATTGCGCTTGGAATCATGTTTCCGCTTACGGTCGCCGCGGCGTCATTGCAAAATCCAATCGGCAGCAATTCGGAAACCATTGAGGACGTCATTCTCCTTGTGACAAAAGGACTTATTGGCCTTGTCGCGTTTGCTGCGGTTTTTATGTTTATCTACGCGGGCATCATGATGCTGACGTCTGGCGGAAACAGCGAACAGGTGAAAAAATCAAAGGAAATCTTTAAATGGTCAACCATCAGCATCATCCTGATTTTTCTCACTGCGGCAATGCTGCAATTTCTCTTTACCACACTTGGATCGAATGAGAATGTTCCTTCATCGCAGATCGGGCTTGGGACAAATGATCTGCAAACCACCGTGGTGAATATTGTGCGTATTGTTCTCGGTCTGCTGGGCATTGTGGGCGTCATCATGCTTATTTACGGCGGTTACATCTGGCTGACTGCCGCCGGCAATGATGAAAGTGTGGAAAAAGGAAAAAAGATTATCCGGGCTGCGGTCACGGGCCTTATTGTGATTCTTTTGTCCTGGTCAATTGTCACATATGTTCTGACGACATCAGGCGCGGCGACATCGACGCCATAACAACGCGAGCACTCTTTTGACAAATTCTGGAATTTCCGGCATAGTACAGGGGTAGATCCTTGTGGAAAACTACAATTGGATACAATACCACAATGCGTTTGATCTTCCGGAAGGAGGTGACACTATGAAAAGAAAAATAACTATTGCTTTCTTCACGGCTGTGACAATTGCTCTTCCGCTTGCCGCGGCGCATGCAATCTCGTACATTGATCCAGCACAGAGCCTTGGCCTTGGAACAGCGGATCTAAAAACAACCGTGGTCAACATCATCAACTGGGTTCTTGGTCTGCTGGGCATTATCGCTGTTGTCATGATCCTTTATGGCGGGTTTGTCTGGTTGACAGCTTCCGGAAACGAGGAAAACGTGACAAAGGCGAAAAACGTTTTATCAGCTGCGATCATTGGCCTTGTCATAATTTTGCTTGCCTGGGCTATTATTAACTACGTCCTCGGCACGACCTCAATCATTTGGGAGTAGTTTTGGTTGACTTCCATT
>CAYINT010000072.1:0-6019 GCA_964364875.1 uncultured Gammaproteobacteria bacterium
TGGGAGCGACATTGGCTTCGGATGGAGTCCCGACTTCACGACCGGAGATCCATGAACTCGCCTTGAGCTTGGAATCCACATCACTCTCCAGGGCTTGGAGCGTTACTTTTCGGTCGGCTATATAGGACTGCCAGGGAACACTGCCGGTATTCGTGTATGTCACGACCACATCAATAGATTTTTCTTTTTCGAGAACGGCGTTTGTGAGGCTTTGTGTGCCAAACGTGGCGGAGAACACCGGCGTTGGCTGCGGGCCAAGCACGTCGTACTGAGCTTGCGCGGCAAGCCGAATGCTGGGAAGCGCGCTGTGAACATTTTGCCCAGGGCATGCCGTGGCATCAATATCGCCATGGCCAACAATGTTCGGAATGACGTCATGAAAAAAGAATCCGCTGCCAGTCGGCACGAGACGCGCAAGCCATGCTTTTTGCCCGATAAGCGCTGCGAGGCTATCCTGCGCAGCCTGGGCGGGCGTACTCGTCTCATAGTTCCCGAGCAGCGCGATGCCCGCTGATCCAAGGTTGTAGTTAATGTTGAGCGCATTGTTAAACGTATGGCCGCCGACAACGCCATCCCCTCCGTACCGTCCTTCGTAGATTGTTCCTGCAGGATCAATAAGATAATTGTATCCCATATCGCCCCAACCGAGCACGACGGCATGAAAATAATAAATTCCACGGACAGTGGCCGCAGGATCGCTGCCGCCGTCAGAGCCCGCTGTATGGTGAAGGATGAACTTCTGGACCGGAAGAAAGTCGCGCTTCCACAATTCGGTTCCGTCAGAAGCAACCCGGTAGCTTTCATTGGCACCCCATTCCGCTCGGGAAACAATGCGCAGCGAACCTTCGGCCTTGCCAATCGGCGTCAGAAACCACTGCAAAAATGTACGGAGCTTCTTGTATTGTGTCCGCGAATCGAGAAAGACGGCCTCGATACTCTGAAATCCTCGTCGCGCGGCCGGGGAAACAGCGCCGCGATATCGAAACTGAAGTTGTGTAGCGCCATCAAAAAACACCGGCATCGTGTAGGTTCGGTTTTCGCGAGGCAGGGATATGTCGGCACGATCATCAAGGCTTTCCAGCGGCAGCCCCGCCGCCCACTGATTCTCTTGCAATCCGCGGATTTCTACTGGAAACTGTTGTCGGGCTCCATGATGGAGAAACGTATCGGGCCAGTTAGCCGCCACGACGTTGCTCGTAAAAGGTAGGGTGAGTTTCGCAGAAATCAGTTCGTCCGGATACGTCTCGGCAATAATGAGACGGGAAACCCTGCCCTCGCTGATGTTCTGAGTCTTTGCGTTTGCCTGAACGAAAATGGCGCTTGCCACAATGGTCATGCCAAATGCAAGAATAGTCCCTCCGGTAAGTCGGAACATCCAGTTTTTCAGTGATCGTTTTTTGTTCCTCGTTTCAGGCATAAGAAAACAGGGGTAAGCCCCTATTCGTACCGCCAGTATACCGTATTTTACGTGTTTTGTCCAGAGTTTGCGGGAATAGGGAATGATGCTGCGGCAATCATCGCAAGGCAAAACCAGAAAAGCAGCGCAAGATCGTTTTTTAAATACGGAACATCAACAAGTCCGTACGCCGCCATACCAATCAACGCGGCAAGCGCGCCGAGTGTGACGGTGCGCGAGAGGGGTTCCCGCAACGATTGGGCAGCGCGAACCGCTTGTGCAATGGCGGAACAAAATAGCCACGCCATCACGATGACGCCGGCAAAGCCAAGTTCCACCCAAAAATTCAACAATATGTTGTGCGGATAGAGCAACAATTCCGTGTGTTTTGCCAAACGGTATTCGTTATAGACAATCGGGAATCCACCCAGCCCGGCGCCTTGGATTGGACGATCTTTCAGCAAACGAACAGTCCCTTGCCACACAACGGTGCGAACGTCTGTCGAAACATCGCGGCCGGTTGCAACGGCAAGAATGACGGCTCGTGTTGTCGGAACAATGAGGGCGAGAAGAATCAGCGCAAACAATCCGAGAACAAACCAGCGCCGAGCGTGATGGAACAACGCAAGCATGAGGAAACTTGCAAACACCGCAAGTGCCGCTCCCCGTGAAACGGAAAACATAATTCCGAGAACGCATGCAACAAGCACTGTTCCCGCAAAGTACCGAAATCGGCTGGAGAATCCTCGAAAGAGCACGACGGCAAAAAATAGCGCTGCGATGGGGCTTACAAACAGGCCAACGGCATTGGGATATGCGAAGACGCCAACAACTCTGCGGGGCGATTCCATATCCCATGGAGCTGGCGAGGGAAAAATCTGGAGATATTGGAACATTGCGATGAGGCCTGTGACCATTGCCGCACATCCCAGTCCGATAAGCACCCACTGGATCGCTTGTTTGAAACGAAGCTCGCGCCACAGCACAATGTAGAACAGGATTGGTTCGAGAAAGTACGCCTTGAATGCTCCAAGTCCCGCATGCCTATCGGGAGAAATCATGACGCCTACTGCGGCGGCGAGCAGCAACAACATCGCAGGGAGCAAGAACGGTGTTTTTCGGACAAGAGAAAGCGTTGGATGAGTTCGAACGAGCCAGACAACAAAAAGAATGGCCAATAAGATTTCCACGAGTGTAGTCGGAACGCCGAAAAACTGGAACCGTATTTGGTACGCCGGCAATACAAAAGCAAACACGCCGAGTGCAACTGAAAAACGCAGCCAGGCAAGAACGATGAAGCACATCAGGGCAAGAAGAAGAACGAATTCAGGCATGGCTTTGCTCCTTTGCGGCAAGCAGGATGTTTTGGACAGCGATAAGCAGCCCCACAAGGAACCACACGTGCATAATGTAAAGGACGGAGAACGTTTGATATTGCGCAAGAACGCCGAAGAATGCGCCAAGAAGGCCAAGATGGACCGCCCGGACAAACGTGGACTGCGCACGGGGAATGTGTTCGGCGCGAAAGGAACGGATGATAAGGAGAATGATCATGGCAACAATACTGATAAATCCAAGCAGTCCGGTTTCTGCCAAAAGTTCCATCGGTTCGTTGTTGACGATAAGCCAGCCGCTGTCAGGTTTGATAAGCGGGTGAATGGCAACAAAGGGCCCAAAGCTTCCCGGCCCAAGCCCAACCCAGGGAGACTGCCAAAACGCGCTGCGTGCTTGTTCGATAGTTTCGACTCTTTCCTGAAATGACGGGCCGCTAAACACCGCAACAATGTGCTGCGTAAATGTTTCGACGTTGAGGCGTGTCAGGTCGCCAAAGTTGAGGAATTTCTGCGTGCCGACAAGAATGATAACAATCCCGATGATGACGGGAACAAGAATGCGAACGCGCAAAAACTGCCGAAGCGAAAGAAGCGTAATAACGACAAGACTCATGGCCATGCCGGCATAGCCTCCGCGCGACACGGTAAGCAAAAGATTCCCGCCAAAAAGAACGAGCAGGCCAAATAATAACCACGTGGGAAGCTGCTTCCACTTATGGACAAACAAAGCGTACGCGATGCTCAGCGGAAGCAGAAGATAGTTTGCAAAGTACAGCGGTTCGAGCGCCGTTGATTGTATGCGCGGAAATCCAAAGACATCTTTTGTGTACAGGTCGCGCAAACCGGTAACAGAGGTGGGAAGGTCAGCAAGATCGCCGAAGAACTGGAAAATACCAAAACTACTCACCACCAACGCGCTCAACAAAAGCACATGGACCAGTGTTATCAGGCGCTGTTTGTTCGTCACGAGTTGCGCAACGCACACGCTGATCAATATAGTAAAGGCTGTAAGCAGGAGTATTTCTGTTGAATAGGAACGGTTGGGACTTTGAAGCAAACCAAGAACATTTGCGGCAAGAAACGCACAGAGAGGCGCAAGCAGGGGATAGGGCTGGAATCGGGTACGCTCCCGTGCCCAGGACAACCACAACATGACAAGCACGATGGCAAGCAAGACTTGTGTCAGTCGAATGGTTCCCGCGCTGGTTTCAAGCGTCCCGATGCGTTCAAACGGCAAAAAGAAAGTAATAAAGAGAACGCCGAGAAACGGGGAACGCAATATCAATACACTGAGCGCAACCGCACCGCCGGCAGAAACGGTGAGAAACCAGGGAAGGTTGCCAAAGAGAAGTCCAACAACCGTTCCCAAAACGCACAATCCGGCGAGCATCGCGAAAAACCACTGTTCCCGAATACGTTGCGCGGTTTGAGTGAAGACGCGGTTCATACGAAATAACGTCGAAACTGTTCTATCATATGATCGAGCGTAAACTCCTTTTCTACCATAGCATATGCTTTGCGGGCGCGCTCCATCGCCATGTCTGGATGTTGATAGATCGAAAGCGTCGCATAAACAATGTGCTCGCTGTCTTTCGGGGCAATGAGAAGTCCGGTTTCGCCATCATGGACAATTTCCGGAATCCCGCCAAGCCGCGAGGCGATAACCGGACAACCAGCTGCCATTGCCTGCACAATACTGACGCCGAAGGATTCCCGCTCGATTGACGGCAAGATAAAACAATCAAACGATTGCAGCCAGTGAGGAATCTTTTCCGGTTGCTGAAATCCGACAAACTGGACAACACGATCAATGCTTAAGCGCCGTGACAACCATTCTAGTTGCTTGCGTTCCGAGCCGTCGCCGACGATGACAAGACGGGCGTGGGGAATGGACAAAAGCAGCGTGTGGAAAGCGCGCAGCAGATAGTGGATGCCTTTATTCGGTTCCAGGCGGACAACTGTGCCGAGAATAAACGTGCGCGTCCAGTGCGATGTTGTCCGATGCAGTTCTTGATACGGCGCAAGATCAACGCCATTGTAAATAACTTTCATGGAACGCTGTGCCACGCCGAGTTCGGCAAAGCTTTCGGCAACATTATGAGAAATCGTGATGACAATCGCCATCCTGCTCCACCACACATAGAACATGCGGAAGGGGTTCAGTCGAAGCCAGCATCCCGTCGAAGCGACATGTTCAATCCATAGCACTTTCATTCCCAGCATACGAGCAATAGGCGTCAGTAACACTTTTTCCGTGAAGGAAAGACAATACAACGTGCGCACATTGCGAAAGCAGCGGTAATATATGGCAATACCAAGTAATCCAGGCAGAGCGAAAACGGAGGAAAATGGAAAGAGCACTGCCGACCACATGGCGACAGGTTCTTTGCCGGCCCACCAGCGTCGTGCTGGCCAACCCCGCTTCCGGAACGCATTGAGCAACACAGAACACGAGCCAACAAAATAGAATGGGATACGTTGCTGAGCAAGCGCAGCAAAAAGCTGCAGGGTGTGCTGCTCGCCGCCGCCATACTGCGAGGAATAGGGGAATTTAATGATGAGAATCGGTTTCATGGCCGCGGAAAAACGTCACGGATGTGCTGAAGCTTAAGCGCGCCAAACACGATGAGCAGCGTTGGCGTAAGCATTGCTGCTGCAATCAGCGCAACGGCCAGACCAAACTGCCGGATCCACCATAACAGGAGCGCTAAGACTAACGCAGCAAGCAATGTCCGAAAAAAATGACCAAGCGAGAGATGCGCGCGGCTTACGCGCCAGACCATCCAAAAACTTCCAATGGTAATTGCAAGTTCCGTTGCAACAGTTATGCCAGCTGCGGCCCACATTCCATAGACCGGAATCAGGGCGAGATAACCGATGAGGGAAAAAACGGCAACGGCGGCGTATACGGGAATTATTTTCTTCTGCGCGCCAACTGCGACGACAGTATTACCAAAAAGATTACCGAGAAAAATGCTGCCAGTGGCAAAAATGAGAATGCGTACAATTGAACCCGACTCCGTAAACTGGCTTCCTGCAACCAGCGTCATGACGGGATGCGCGAGGACAAACAACACAGCGACCATGGGTAATGCGGCGAGGATAAGAAAATCAAACGCTTTTTGCAGTGTTGCCTGGAATTGTTCTCGGTTTTGCTGTGTGTAGTGCTTGGTAACAACAGGCAAAACAAGCCCAGCAAACATGGCAGGGAACGCAATGAGCACTTCGAGCACTTTATAGCTCGCCCCGTACAACCCGACCGTTGCCGCTGGATGGTACAGCGATAGAA
>CAYINT010000073.1:0-5803 GCA_964364875.1 uncultured Gammaproteobacteria bacterium
CTCGCCCCAAACAGCGCTTCATTGCCTGTCAGCATGACGTTAGTGCCGGCGTCGGAAATAATCCCCGACCAGGACGATATGGCGCGTGTGAGCGATGTGTGGACAGTAGACGTCATCAAACGCGATCCAGCTGTTCCCGAACCGCTGAAACTTCATCAGCCCCTGACTGTGGGATTGCAAGCCTGGTCACGCAGCCTGTTTCGCAAGCGCATCTTCTTTTTTGACCGTAATGCGCAGCAGTGGAAGCCGCTTAGGACGGTCCGCGATGAGGCAAAGGACATGGTTTTTTCGCAGATCAGCATTCCGTACGCGCAGATAGCCGTTTTTGAAGATGCAAACGCAGTGGAGGGAAAGGGAAGCTGGTTCCGCCACAAATTCAGCGACACTGCCGCAAGCAATGATTTTCCTCTTGGCAGCGTAGTAAAAGTCACCGATCTTGATACCAAGAAAAGCGTCCGGGTCACGGTACGATCCCGCGGGCCATTTGTTCCCGGCAGGGTTATTGATATTGCGAAAGCCGCGTTTCAGCAACTCCGCTCTACCCAAGAAGGCATTGCTCGGCTCCGCGTTGAATTGGCATCGTAGGCATGTCGTTGCTTGCGCAGGCATCATCAACAACGATATGCACTCTGGCGCGATCTCGCTTCTTGTCGGCGGAATTGGTATGATGCATATCAAGCTGGTTCCCGCGATATGGCAAACAAACAATGTTGCTGCGCAAAAACTGTTAGGACACCCAATGGCACTATGACTTTCCAATCCCTCATGCAAGCAAGCATCTCTATCATTGGATTGCTGTTTGGGGTCGCGTTTGGCATTTGCAATGCGCGGCTCGTTTGGAATCACGCGCTGCATTATGAGTAATATGATCTCGCTGAAAAATGTGAGCAAGATGTATCCCGGCGGCGCGCAGGCGCTGAAAAGCATTGATCTTGAAGTCAAGGCAGGGGAGTTTGTTTCCATCGTCGGCCAGTCAGGAACGGGTAAGACGACAATGACGAAACTCATCACTGCCGAAGAACAACCCACGAGTGGACGTGTCATCGTTGGCGGCTGGGACATTACGCACATCAAGCGCGGCGAAATCCCGCACTTGCGCCGGCAGATTGGGATGGTGTTTCAGGATTTTAAACTCTTGCCGAAAAAAACCGTCAGCGAGAACGTTGACTTTGCGCTGGAAGTTTCCGGCATGCCGACCGAACGCATCAGGCGGATCGTTCCACAAGTCTTAAAGATTGTCGGGCTCGGTTCAAAGGAATTGCGTTTTCCAAGGCAGCTTTCCGGCGGTGAGCAGCAGCGCGTTGCCATCGCCCGGGCGCTTGTCCACCGGCCGAAAGTGTTTCTTGCCGACGAGCCAACCGGCAACCTTGATACAATCACGGCTAAAGAAATCATCACATTACTCGAAAAGATCAACGAATTCGGAACAACCGTGGTGCTCGTGACACACAATAAAGACGTTGTGAATGGCCTTCGCCGGCGCGTCGTGACACTGGATCGCGGCGAGATCGTGTCTGACCAAGAAGGCGGCAAATATCTTTTGTAACCATGGTTATTGTTTCACTCCTTCGCGCATTCAAATTTGCACTCCAAAACTTTTGGCGCAATATCTGGCTGTCGCTCGTGACGATTTTTATTCTCGTGCTCACATTGTTTTCCATTACGCTGTCCTCCAGCCTGAACCTCGTTGCGAAAGAAGCTATCAGCTTAGTAAAAGACCGCGTTGATGTCAGCGTGTACTTTTACGCGACTGCGCTTGATGAAGACGTCAAAAACGTCACTTCCGTTCTGACCAACATGCCAGAAGTGAAAGATGTCGACTACATAACGAAGGAAGAAGCGCTGGAATTCTTCAAAAAGAAAAACGAGAACAATCCGATTATCCAGCAAACCCTGGACGTTATCGGAACCAACCCCCTTGGACCGACGCTTGTTGTCCATGCGCAAAACATCGAAGATTTTCCAGCAATCATGGCAGTACTGGATCAGCCGCAGTATGCAAAGCTTATCGAAGATCGGGACTTTGAAGAAAGCCAGCAGGTCATTGGCAAGTTAACGACGGTGACGGACAAAGTGCGGGAGATAGGGCTGTTTGTGAGCATCCTGTTTGTTCTCGTTGCGGCGCTGGTGATCTTTAACACAATTCGCATCACGATTTATACCTATCGCGAAGAAATCGGGATCATGAAACTCGTCGGAGCATCCAACTGGTTTATCCGGGCCCCGTTTGTGCTGGAAAGTATTTTCTATGCGCTCATATCCGGATTGCTCACCATGGTCATTATTATACCGCTTGTTGGATTGTCGGCGCCGTTCTTCAACCAATTGTTTTTGGGGTATGGGTTTGACGTCGTGCGGTATTTTCAACTACACTTCTGGTCAGTTTTTTGGCTCCAAACGCTCGTCAGCATTGTTCTCGCTGTGGTGTCGAGCATGATTGCGATTACGCGGTATCTGCGGGTGTAACATGTTTCGCTGGAACGTTTTGAAAATATCAGAAGCGTTCTATCTTTTTCCGGAGGAATAGTCCGATAAAGCACATACTCTGATTTTTGTTCTATGGTGTTAGCTGTCATGAAGAACAAGGGAAATATTGTCGTAGAAAATAGTGAACATTTTTTTCTGCACAATTTCTCTTATGCCCATAAGGGAATATCAGAAAGTAACATGAATTTGTTCTCAGTTGACCAAGAATGATATCTATGTTACCAAGAAGGGGATTTTTAATAGTGCAAAAGGAACGTTCCGGGGTCGTCTAATGGTAGGACACCGCCCTTTGGAGGCGGGTATCGGGGTTCGAGGCCCTGCCCCGGAGCCATGATTCAAGGGTCATCAATAGATATGTTCGTTCGGTTGGCAATACTGCCCAATCAAGACTGCCATGGCAAGCGTTTACATTCTTTTGTCGCTGAAAGATCATCGAACGTACACGGGTTCGACGGTTGACCTCAAAGTGCGTTTTCTTCAACATCAGAAAGGAAAAGTTGCTGCGACACGTTATCGTTTACCCGTTCAACTCATGTATTCAGAAGAGTTTTCGACTCTCATAGAAGCGCGCCGGAAAGAGAAATACTATAAGACCGCAGCAGGCAGGAGAAAAATGAAAAAGATTCTCAGTCATCTTTGACTTGTCCGGGTCGCCCGCCTCGCGTCCGCCTCGTCTACGACTAAGTCGAGACGGGTCGGCGAGCTCCGCGAGTCGAGGCGGGTCTAGCGGTAGGACACCAGGTTTTGGACCTGGGTACCGGGGTTCGAATCCCTGCCCCGGAGCCAAACACTCTATGCTTTCGGCATGAACATCCAACTTATCAAACAACCAATCCAAAAGCCCGAGCTTGCAATAATGGCCGAACAGCAATTCGGAGATTTTATCAAAGCCGTCGTTGACGTTCGGCAACACATGATAGCAATCGGCGGAGAACTCCACGCGGATGAAGAAGCAGCGCTGTTGGAACAAGGTTCTGAACAGAAAGATCTCTGGGGCATCAACCTGTATCCTGCACATCCGAAAGAACAATGGATCGAGTTTGATTCCATGATCAATGTCCGGCCAAGCCAGGGCAACCGTTCCCGCATGGTTGAAGACGCAGCAGTACAGGCAGAGATTCGCGCTATTGTTCAGAAACTCGTTGCGTCATGAAGAGCCAGCCAATCCATACCGGACTTGCTTTGGGCCGATGGTCTGTGCTTTCGCTTGCGGAACAACTGGCAAACATCGGCAGCGAAGTCGGCAGGGCAGCACGATGGCAGAAAAATAACGATGACCGGTTTGATAATGCCGTGGATCGCGCGCTGGAACTCTTTGATCTTACGATTGCCGATCCGCGATGGAAAAAGCGGCTCAAGGAACTGACGCGTTCTCGTGAGCTGTTTTGCGACGGGGTAGCAGGCGGGAACGAATACGGCACACAACTTAATGATCTTGACCGGTATTTTCTTGCGTTTGCGGTGCAAGCCAGACTGCGCTTATAGTATAACGTCATTATTTCTCTTTCTTGTTGTGAAAATATGAAAAACTGTTTCTCATCATATTCTCAGCATACTATCGTTCAATGCTAGTGTGTGTTTTTGTCTGCGACGCTCGGGGGAGGGCTGAGCGTCGTTTGGTTCCACACAGCGAAGGTATCTCAAAATAAAAAGGAACAAAATTTTTGCAGATTGACGGCGCTGTCATAGTTTGGTACGGTAATGTTCTGCTGCGCATTTTTGTATAGATTTTTTACATGGAAACTCCACGGACAGTCCTCAAACCTCGGCGAGTAACCCGGCGCATTGTTGTCGGCGGCGTTGGCATAGGCGGCGACGAGCCAATCCGCGTGCAATCCATGACGAATACAAAAACGTCGGATGTTGCAGCGACGGTAGAACAGGCGTATCGTCTTGCCAAGGCGGGGGCGGAGCTGGTCCGCATCACGACGCAATCGGCAAAACATGCGCAGCTTTTAGCAGAAGTGAAAAAAGGCCTTGCGGCGCGCGGTGTTGACGTACCGATCATCGCCGACATTCATTTTGTTCCCGCAGTAGCATTCGAGGCTCTGAAAACAGCAGACAAGGTGCGGATCAACCCGGGAAATTTTCTTGACAGCCGCGTCTGGAAACGCCGAGAGTATACAAACGAAGAGTATGCCGCGGAGCTTGTGCAGCTTGAAGAGAAACTGTCGCCGTTTATTGATGAAGCAAAAAAATGGAAAAAACCCTTGCGCATCGGCACAAATCATGGCTCACTTTCTGACCGGATTCTTAACCGATTCGGAGACACGTCACTAGGTATGGTGGAATCAACGCTGGAATATTTGCAAATTTTTCGCAAACACGGATTTGAAGATATCGTTGTAGGGCTGAAAGCATCTGACCCGGTGATGTTGATCGAAGCAAACCGGCTTCTTGTGGAACGGCTGGACGCTGAGTCAATGGATTATCCCATCCACCTGGGAGTTACCGAAGCCGGGAACGGCGATGAGGGGCGAGTCAAATCGACGCTTGGGATCGCGACATTGCTGCTTGATGGCATCGGCGACACGGTTCGCGTTTCACTGACCGAGGATCCTGTCGCCGAAATTCCCGTGGCGTACGCAATACTCCAGGCGACGCGCCGAAGAATCACCCGCGCGGAATTTATTTCCTGTCCGTCGTGCGGCAGAACCTATTATGACTTGGAAACTGTTACCAACGCAATCAAGCAAAGGCTCGGACATTTGCGCGGCGTGCGGATCGGCATTATGGGCTGCATTGTCAACGGGATCGGCGAAATGGCCGGAGCAGATTTTGGCTATGTGGGAGGCGCGCCGGGCAAAGTCAATCTTTTTGTCGGCAAAGAATGCGTCAAACGCAATGTGCCGGAAGATGGGGCAGTTGATGCACTCATCGCGCTCATAAAAGCACACGGCAAGTGGCAGGAACCAAAAACAGCGATCGCGCATGATACTGTTTGAGATTTGTTCCGAGATCAAGAACAGTGATCCAAGGCAGAGGAAAAGGTATACTGTCGAGCAATGAAAATTCTCCTCGCAAAACCCCGCGGATTTTGTGCCGGCGTTGACCGGGCTGTTGATATTGTCGAGCTTGCTTTAGAGCTCTACGGCCCGCCGGTGTACATGCGCCATCAGATTGTCCATAATCCAACTGTCGTCAAAACGCTCGAAGCGAAAGGAGCTGTTTTTGTCAAACGCACGGACGAGATCCCCGAAGGCAGCGTGACGGTCTTTTCCGCGCACGGAGTTGCTCCTGAAGTCTGGCAAGAAGCGCGAAAACGAAACCTTACGATTATTGACGCGACATGTCCGCTGGTAAAAAAAGTGCATTT
>CAYINT010000074.1:0-5665 GCA_964364875.1 uncultured Gammaproteobacteria bacterium
AAAACAGCTCTTTTGTCAAGAGCCTGATGATTTTATAACAGCGACTGCGCAGTCGCTGTTATAAAATCAGTACCGCGCTTGCAATAACGCAGGTCCAGAGTCCGTTTTTGTCAGCGACGGCGGATTGCGTCACATTCATTGATTCAAGAATTTTGCTCGACATCTTGTATATTTTTTCGCGTTCGTCCCAGGCAGTTTCGGGGTTAAAATCCAAGCCAAGCGTCGTTGCAAGCATGGTCGCCGCAAGGTCTTCCGCATAGTCTCCTGATTTATCCTCAGTCTCGCCAAATGAATGGTGCTCGGAAAGATATCCGTACATTGACTGCTGGTCGGCAGGCCGTGCCATCCCGATGGAAGCGGCAAGCAAGCGGTTTGGCTCGTTAGTTTCGTTGCGCGCCATGACGCAAAACACGACCTGGCCCGGAGAAAGATGCTTCAGCCCTTCTTCGCGGGAAATGCGTTTGCACGCAGGCGGAAAAATGCTTGAAACGTGAACCAAGTTAAACCTTTCGATCCCCGCGTCCCGCAAAGCGAGTTCAAACGCGGCAAGCTTTTCGCGGTGTTTGCCAACGCCTTTTGTGAAAAACATCTTTCGCGGGACAAAAAAACCGGGCTCCACATCAACGGGTTCTGCGGGAACAACTGGGAATGCGTTTGTGTTCATGGAACGTTTATAAAATGAAAAATACGAGATGAAGTATAACAAGAATAAGGCAAAAGTCAAAAGGCAGAAGTCCAAGTGAAACGAAGATGTGAAAAATGCTTTTGCTTTTTTCCGCCCATGGCTGATCCGCCTCGGGCGGAGACTTTTTACTTTTGACTTTGCTCTACATCTCTTCCAGCGTCTCGATCCCCAGCATTCCAAGTCCGTTTCGAATCACCGTCTGGAACGCGAGAACAATTGCAAGCCGCGTTGTTTGGATATCTTCTTTCGCCTGGAGCACCGGTTGTTCGTGGTAGAACGTGCTGAATGCTTGTGCAAGTTCGACAAGATCATTTGCGAGCTTTGCCGGTTCGTATTTCTCGGCAGCTTGTTGCACGGTTCTTGGAAAGTGAAGCAGGTGGAGAATAATCTGCCATTCCGCATCATCGGTTATCACCGCCGTTTTGAGTTCTGGGATGTCCTGGGCTTTGCGCACAATGCTGCCGGCGCGGGCATACGCATACTGCAGATATGGCCCGGTTCGCCCTTCAAAAGAAAGCGATTCCTCGGGATGGAAGATTATATCTGCTTCACGGCTGACTGAGAGAAAGTGGAATTTCAGCGCGCTCAGTGCGATTTTCCTTGCTCGTTTCTGTTTTTCCACTTCAGGAAGGTCAGCATACCGCTTTTCCAACTCTGCTGTCGTCAGTATAATCATTTCTGCAATAAGATCATCGGCGTCCACGACCGTCCCTTCGCGCGATTTCATCCGGCCTTCCGGCAACGACACATAACCATACCAAAGATGCGTCAGCCGGTCAGCGGCAGGAAATTTGAGGAGCGCAAGCGTCGCAAAGAGCTGTTCCATGTAGAGTTTCTGCTCCGATCCGATGACATAGAGACACCGATCAAAACCGAACTCATCGTATCGTTTGTTGGCAAGATACAAATCCTGCGTCATGTACAGCCCCGTGCCATCTCCGCGCAGCACAACTTTGTCGGGAAGTGTTCCGTGTTTCGAAAGCGGAACGAAGACGGCGCCGTTCTCGGCTTTTTGGAACGTGCCGTCCTCAACGGCCGCAGCAATAATTGCTTTCCCTTTTTTGTATACTTCGCTTTCGTAATAGTGTTTGTCAAAATCAAATCCGAGCGTGTCATACGTTGACTTCCAGCCGGCATACGCCCAACCATTCATCATTTTCCAAAGCGTTTGCACTTGCGCATTCCCTGCTTCCCAATCTCGGAGCAACTGCTGCGCTTCTTTCCAGAGCGCTGATTGGACACGGAACCGCATTTCGGTCGCCGTTTTCTCCTGGTAAGACAGCGCGTCAAGCCTGATGTTCTGCTGCTGCAGCCACGCCGATTGTTCCTTTTTGTATTCTTGGTCAAAACGAACGTAGTATCGTCCGACAAAATGATCCGGTTTTTCTCCCGTCTGGTCCGGAGTCTTGCCATTCCCCCATTTTTGATATGCAAGCAAGGATTGAATGATGTGAATACCGCGATCGTTGACAATGTCGGTCTTGACCACTTCATGGCCTTGCGAACGGAGGAGTTCTGCGACTGACCATCCAATGAGTCCATTGCGCACGTGGCCGATGTGCAACGGCTTGTTGGTATTGCCGGATATGTATTCGAGAACGATTGTTTCCGGTTTTTCCGATTCGGCGGAACCGTACAGTTCCTGCTGAACGGCAATTTCCTGCAACAGTTTTGTTGCGACGGCCTGACGGTTGAGAAAAATGTTCAGATACGGCCCGGCCGCCTGCACGCGTTCTATATATTCCGTTTGCCGGAATGCATTCGCCAAGTCTCGTGCTGTATGGTTGACATCTTTCTTCCAGAGATGCGCCAAACCAAAACACCGAAACGCAACATCGCCGAGTTCTGGTCTTGGCGGCACGTCAAAAGCCACCGTCTCCGCATGCAGCACATTGCCGGAAGCGCGGACAATTTCATTCACCAAATGCGCGTGGAGTTCTCCGTCAAAATTCACCGGCACTGATCCGTTCTCGGTCATTTCTTCTCCAATAGCTCTTCCTGGCGCAACAGTTTTTTCACGACAACATAAATAAGCAGCGCGATAATGACAAAGTGAAGCGTCGCGCTGATCACGTCGCCGAATCTGAAGTCAACGCCGCGGACATGCACAATGAGGTTCTGGAACTTCTCGTTGGGAAGAAGAAGCCCGATAAACGGCGTGACAATGCCCTGGACAAACGCCTGCACAAGGCTGTTGACTGCCGTGCCCATGACGACAGCGATCGCCAGACCGATGACGGAATATTGTTTCAGGAACTGGCGGAAGTCGGCCCAAAAAGTTTTTTTCTGCTGTTCTTCGACGTGCTGTGAAGTTTCTTCCATAGACGATCAGTATAGCGTAGGAATGTTGTTCGAACAACACAAGAAATGCTCATCGGCTTGTTCAGTAGTATGTGAACCCCGCACCACGGCTTTATCCCCCACCAAGCTTGGCTGGTGGGAGATGATTTTAGGACATTACGCTACTCGTTACTTATACCATCTCTCATCAACCCATTCCTATTCGTAGCCCGAATACCTTGTTTTATCAATGAACGCTGCCTATTGAATGAGTAAGGGTTGTTTGGGGATGGTATTACAACGTTCCTCCCCGCTTTTTCAGAGGGTCTTCCCGTTGGTGTGGGGTGAAAAGGAACGCTACTTCACCGTCATCAAATTCGTCGCTCGAGAATCGCATAGCCCTCCAGAAACGCATCGCAGAGAAAATCTTCGAGCAGGCTGTCATCATTTTCGAGTTGCGCTTTTTCAAGATATCGCATATAGAATCGGCGTTGTTCCTGCCGTATGACTGCCGGCGGAAGCTTGGAACGGAGTGCCATCGCGTGGATGAGCAGACGACCCACACGACCGTTTCCATCCGAAAACGGATGAATCTGTTCAAACCGCGCATGAACCGTTGTCATATGGGCAATAGTGTCCTGTGTGTGTCGTTGTATCGAACGAACTAACTCTTTCATGAGAAACGGGATTTTGAGAAAATTCGCGGTCGGAATATGCGCGCCAACAATACGAACAGCGTGATTCCGATACACTCCCGCGTCGGAGCGTATCCCGTTCATTAAGATACCGTGCAGCTTTAGGATCAATGTTTCATTGAGTGGCTTGTTTTTCAGAGAAAACGCAAATAGATACTCAAGCGCGGCTTGATGGTTTTTCGCCTCAAGCTGTTCGGTCAGACTCTTGTGCGGTAATGAGGCATTATCGAATAAAACGGCTGCTGTTTCCTGTTTTGACAGCGTACTCCCCTCAATGCGGTTAGAGTGATAGGTCAATGCAAGAACAAACTGATCGTGGATATCTGGATAGTGCAGTATGGTGTGCAATGGACGTGGGTGTTTGGAACATTTTTTGAAAAGAATCGTTTTCTTGGCATCGCGAATATCAGTCGGGATATGACCCTGACCGGAATACCGGCGATAGAGTTCGTCAATCCGTTCCTGCGCTTTGGGTCTTGGCTGCGCCTTGCTGTTGATCCAGCGGTTGAACGCTGCAAATGTCACGCCAAGCTTGTCCGCAAGGTCTTCCTGCGTCAGGCTGGAAAGCTGCTGGAGTAATCGGAGTTTTTGCCGGATGGTCATGTGTTCCACAATAGCAAACTATATAGAGTTTGTCAATATTGGAGAACTATATATAGTTTTAACGGCTTACGAGTTTAGAAACAGGTAACACCTTTTGTTATTTGACCGTCATCAAAATCGCCCCGCCCGTGATGAGCAGCGCTCCAACCGCGGATTTCCACGTCAAGGCATCGCCAAGAACAAGAATACTGAAAACGAGAACGAAAATCACGCTTGTCCGGTCAATCGCCACAACTTTCGGCACATTGCCGAGCTTGATTGCGGCAAAATAACACAGCCAAGACAGCGCTCCGGCGATTCCTGCGAGAACGATGTACGACCATTGTTTGCCAGTCAGATCATGGAGTGAAAAACCGTCAAACTTGCGGAGAACAACGCTGAGCACAAAAAGGAACAGCGCCATAATAATGGAACGCACTGTCGTTGCAAGCGTCGAATCAATCTTCGATAAACCAAGTTTGGCAAAAATAGCCACCAAAGCGGCAAAGAGCGCGGAACCGAATGCGAGGAGAAGCCACATGGTTTATTGTAATCCCTTCGAAAGTTTCTTTTCCATCAGTGTATCATATCCTTGCTGAACACGGTCAGCCGGATTAATGCCAAAAGACTTGAGGAACCGAAAAAGTTCGTCCTGTACTTTTCCGCCATCAGCTTTTTCAGCCAGTTTTTCTACCTCAATATAATGGCCAAGATGTTCCACGTCGTCAACGCAAATCTCGTATGCTTGATACTTGGCTTTTTGGCGAGTCTTCTTAACGCGAACTGCTTCTGTAAATCCAAGCGACAGCAAAAGTTTGTGCATCTCTTTTGCATCGCTCACTTCAACTTCATGTTCGATAGAATCAAGTTCGTTGGATTGAGAAATTTTTACCGTAAACAAAACGACATTTCCTTGCTCGCGAATCCGTAAAACTGGCCTTTTTTCCATTGGGCCCACAGGAGAAAATGCCGATTGAAAGACAATGTCATTCTGCGTGACGGGTTCGGATAAAGTCACGCCCAGCCTTTCCAGCGCCTGACGCATTATCTGAACGTCATGTATTTTGGCTTTCACTTCAATTTCCTGCATAACAAAAGTATATCACGGACACTCAAGTGCCATGATATATTTGGAACGCACCGTGTCAGCTCAGCAAAACGCCGCCGTCTACAACAACCTGGCTTCCCGTCATGTAGGAGGACATGTCCGATGCGAGAAACAAAGCGACCTTGCCGATATCGTCGGGTTCGCCCATGCGGTGCATTGGGATTTTCGCAAGAAACGCTTCCAGCATTTTGCTCATATCAACGCCTTTGGGAACTTGTGCGCCTTTTGTTGCTGCTGCTGTTCCCGGCGTGGAAATGCCTCCGGGTGCAATTGCATTGACGGTGATGCCGTGCGGCGCGAGTTCTAAGGCAACAT
>CAYINT010000075.1:0-5464 GCA_964364875.1 uncultured Gammaproteobacteria bacterium
AGGTTAACTGGCCTGAAATTGGTGGGGTAAAAGCACCCAAAAGGTAACGGTAACGTTACCGTTGCGGTGGTTGGTGAAGGGTCGCTTCGGGTACTGAGCGCGGTACGACGCGACGACGCCGTTGTTGATGATACTCTCCAACGTCTCGCCGTAGTCCTCCACTGCCATCGCGGGAATGACAATCGGCAGGTAGACGCCGTTGAGTGCGTTGGCGAACCGCACATCCGCGCGAAGCTCCTTGATGAGCGCAGCACTCTGGCGTTCGAACTCCTCGGCGGTGATGCCGATAGGATCGAGGAATGCCATGTACTGCTGCATCCGTGCCAGCCGTGCAGCGTAATCAAGCACGGGCTGTGTGAAGAAGTAGTCGCGATTCGGATCGCAGACGCTACTCTTCAACTCACGCGCTGGGATGCAACGTCCCGTGTGGTCGAAGAACGGCTTCGGCTTCAGTCCAAGTCGCGCCGAGAGTTCGCCGGTAAACTCCAGTGTGAACCCTTCCTGGAGCAGGCGATCTGCGACTTCTTCACCTCCGAGAAGGTTCAGCAACGCCTCCGTCTTACCTGTCCACCCAGGGTACTTTGCCATAGTGTTCTCCTTTCAGGCTGAAAGCCCGAAGAGGTCTTTGCCACTGCCCGTGGCCTAGGTCTCTTCATCACCTTTGAGAAGAGCCTGCAAATCCGAATATCCTTCGACCAAGGGAGTAGAGCGACCGCGTGGAGATGCGGTTCTCGACTTCGCTCGAACAATATTGAGAATCTCTAGGCTCTTCTCTAGGTTGTTGGGTTGTTTGGTAAAGAACGAGGTAGAATACCACCAGTGGGGTAATTTGTCAAGCCTATGAGAATAAAATGGTTTTCTTTGGGCTTACTCAAACAACTGAAATAAGCCAGCGTATAATGCCGCTGGTAAGATAGGCTGCCGAAGACATAGAAAAAGAAAAGTAACAAGGCAAAAGTCACAAGTCAAAAAAATACTTTTGCTTTTTAACTTTTGTCTTTTGACTTTATAATAGCGACTGTGACCGAACCGCCATCAAGCAAAAATGTTTTTTCAGCAGTTCGGTGTTCGGGCAGTTCAAAACTCAGTTTTGATGCACGGACTTCTTTCGTGATCGCTTCCGCATTGTGTTGAAACACGCCTTTCACGGTTTCGCTCTCTGCAAAAACAAATATGGGAACGCGATCCTGCGGCGTCAGTTTTGCTTGTTTCCGGACGTCATTCACCGCGCGGATAAGTTCCCGCACCCAGCCTTCGTAGCGCAGTTCATCCGTGATGGTCGTATCCAGCGCAACGCCGGACTCGGGACTGAGTTCCTGCCGAATCCAGTCTCTGCCCGTCGGCAATATTTTTGCCGCGATGACTTCTTTAACGTTAAGTTCCTCCTGCAAGATCTTCGCAAGGCCTGGTTCCAACGTCGTTCCAGTCATTACGAACTGGCCGAGCGGTTGCCTGACGCGGATTTTTGCTTGTTCCCGCAACGCATGGCCGGCTTCGACAAGGGATCGAACCTTACGCATGGCTTCGACAAGGTTTCCTGCAAGTTGGTGAACGGTTGGCCACGATTCTAGATGCACGGATTCGAGAGATCCGCCGACCCTGTTGTACACGCTTTCCGCGAAGAACGGCGTCAACGGCGCAAGGAGTTTGCTGACGGTCAGCAAAACATACTGCAGCAATCCGCGTGCAGCTTCGCCATTCTCGCTTTTCAAGCGTTCCCGGCTGCGTCGGACATACCAGGTCGAAAGCTCGTCAATAAACGAGGCGAGTTCCCGCCCGGCTTCGGTGATGTGATACGTATCAAGGTGTTGTGTAACATCGCTGATCAGAACATTCAGCCGCTCCCAGATCCACTGGTCAAGAACGTGCGCGTTTTCGGCAATCGTAAACTCGCCCTGGGAACGTTCCTTTGTCTCACTGACAAGCTCCCAAAACGAAACAACGTTCCACAAAATGAGAAAGTTTTTCCGCACAACATCGGCCACGCCTTTCACGTCAAACAGTTTTGGTTCTCCGGGCTGGCTCATGGTGAAAAAATGGAACCTGAGCGCATCGGCACCGTGCTGGTCAATGACCGACCACGGATCAACAACATTGCCAAGGTGTTTTGACATTTTCTTGCCTTGTGCGTCGAGAATGTGGCCAAGGCAAATGACGTTTTTGAACGGTGTTCCTTTGTCGAGCAATGTGGAAACGGCCAAAAGCGTGTAGAACCAGCCCCGCGTCTGGTCAATCGCTTCGCTAATGTAGTCCGCGGGATAACTGGAACCGGAATCAATGCGTTGAGCGTTTTCGATAGGATAATGCCACTGGCTAAACGGCATAGAACCGGAATCAAACCAGACGTCGCAGAGTTCCTTGATACGATGCATGTTGGAACCGCACGATTCGCATTGCAGAACAATGTCATCAACAAACGGCCGGTGCGGATCAAACGTGCCGTCGGGTTGGAACATCGCGGCCGGAAAATGCACATCGATAACCTTGCCCACCTGCGGATACCCCGTTTGTTCAATTTCTGGCAACAGAGACTCCGGCTGAAAAGCACACGCCCATTGCGCGATCATCAATGGATCGCCATGCGTGACCAGAACGAAAGTTTTGCCTTCGTATGTGTTTTCAAGTTCAACAAGAAGGCTGCGGACACGAATCCAAAGATCGTAGAGAGTTTCTGACTCGGGATACTTGTTGCGGAATTGATCACTGTGGCGAGGAAAGTGCTTGTCCATGACTGCCGAGGAGTTCATACCTTCAAATTGCTTTCCTAACTGATACTCATTCAGCCGACTGTCTTCTTTGACGACGCTTCCGGTAGATTTGGCAAGAATCTCCGCAGACTGTTTAGCCCGATAAAAAGATGATGTATATATTGCATCAACCTTAGTTCCAGCTAAAGATTGCGCGAGCGTCTTTATTTGTTGTTCGCCCTTTTTCGTCAACGGGTATTGGCGACTGTTAGCAGGTTCGATATTGATTGTGCCATCAATGTTTTTTGTTGAATGTCCATGCCGGGTAAAAAGATAGCGATTTTTTGACGGAGCCCTTTTTGCAAGTTCTCCAAAACTTCCGATACATTCTTGATGTTTACATGCTGTACATTGCCAAATCGGCAGCGGTGTTCCCCAATAGCGTTCCCGCGAAATAGCCCAGTCCTTGACGTCTTTCAGCCATTCGCCAAACCGGCCTTCTTTGATGTTGTCGGGAACCCAGTTGATCTGTTGATTGTTGTCGTTGAGCTGTTGCCGCAGGCTGGACATTTTGATAAACCACGAGTTCTTCGCGTAGTAGAGTAACGGGGAATGACAGCGCCAGCAGAATGGATACTCGTGTTCGTACTGTTCTTCTTTGAACAGTTCTCCATGTTCCTGCAAATAATCATTGATCGCCTTTTCGGTGTTGTTGTCTTTGACGAACATGCCGGCAAACGGACCGACTTCTGACGTAAACGTTCCGTCTTCGCCGACCGTGTGGTGTTTTGGCAAACCAATTTTTTCGCCCAGCGCATAGTCGTCTTCACCGTACATGACCGCCGTATGCACAACGCCGGTTCCGTCCTGTGTCGTCACAAAGTCCGCGTCGGTAATGTAGTATGCTTTTTTGCCGGTGATTTTTCCAAGATCAAGAAAGTCGAACAACGGCTTAAAACGTAAGCCTATGAGTTTTTCACCTGGTACATATTCAGAAGTCAAACTTGTGGAGTCTTGCGTGAGTATACCAGCTGGAAACGGCTGAAACCAAGTTGGATGTTCTTCATACAATCGTTCGTAAGCCTCTTTTGCTAAAATCAGAAACTCTTTCCCAAGTTGTAGAATCTTGTACTCAATATTGCTTCCGACTGCTAATGCAACATTTCCTGGCAGTGTCCAAGGAGTTGTCGTCCAAGCAAGAATGTAGGTGTTGTCTGTTGTCGTCCAATTTCCTATCTGTTTATTAGGCTCGAGTTTAAATTTTACGTACACCGATGTGTCTTTGACGGTTTCGTAGCCTTGCGCAACTTCGTGCGACGACAACGCGGTTCCGCAGCGTGGACAATGCGGCACGACTTTGTGGCCTTGATAAAGCAAGTCTTTGTCCCAAATTTGTTTGAGGATCCACCAGACCGATTCAATGTAATTTTTGTCGTACGTGATGTACGGATGCTCCAAGTCGAGCCAAAAACCGATACGCTTGGTAAGTTTTTCCCACTCTTCTTTGTACTGCCACACGCTTGCGCGGCATTCCTCGTTGAACTTGGCAATGCCGTACTCCTCAATCTCTTTTTTTGACTTGAGGCCGAGCTTTTTCTCCACGGAGAGTTCCACGGGCAAACCATGCGTGTCCCAGCCGGCTTTGCGCTCCACAAAAAACCCCTGCATAGTTTTGAAACGCGGGATGACGTCTTTGAATGCGCGGGCAAGGACGTGATGAATGCCCGGCTTGCCGTTTGCCGTTGGCGGACCTTCGAAGAACACAAAATGTTTGCCGTTTTTTGTGGCTTCTAATGTTTTTTCGAATATCTTTTGTTCTTTCCAGCGGGCGAGAACGTCCTCTTCAAGCTGGGGAAAGTTGGGCTGTGATGACAGCTTTGGAGGGTTTTCCATGGATGCAAAAACTTGGAGGAACGGGCAAAGTGTACCGATTTTTCAAGATTTAGGCAAGGAACAAAAAACGGACGTCCAAACATTTAGAAATATTTCTAAATGTTTTAGTATTTGTTATTTTGCTTTCATCATCTGTTGGAATAGTTTCGACCGGCGGAACCTTTTTGTCAGGCGATAATACGTATTCTTACCTTCTCGCCGAGAACATACTATTCCTTCGCGTTGCAGTTTATTGAGTTGATACGAAGCAGATGCATCAGTAAACCGTTCAAACTCAGCTACTGCATGAACACAACACTCTCCTTTTCGAGCAAGCAAGCGCACAATATCAACCCTCCGAAAACTTCCCGCCGTTTTGTGACGGGCAACGAAAATAATCATAGGAATAAAAATAACGGATCTGTGAGAAACCCGTCATTTCTTGGCTGTACTATAGTCTATGTCCGAAACATTGTCAACTGCGCTACCGCAAATTCCGTACAGAACTCCTTCCGACCCGTGCACAGAGAATGTGTTTCTCCCCACGCACGAGCCGTTGTTGCCACTACTCAGGCCGCGCTGTCAGTTGTCCGGGATACCAGCCAAACTGGAGCGCAAGGAAAGCGAATGCCGTATATGCGGCAATCGTTGTCATAAGAGCAATCAGTGGGCATACGGAATAACGCGGGACTGCTTGGAATCTTGACTTTCGTTAACTTTCGTTCTTCGCGTTCCAGCGAGAAACCAAGGAGGAAAAGCAGCGCAAGGAAAAAGATGAGCGCAAATAGTGATGACTACCGGCTGGAAGTAAGCAGTCTTAGGAACGTCAACGGCCACAGCAGCCCCAGCCACTACTGATATTCACATATCACCCTAGCGTATTTTGGCTTCCCATGCGATACTTC
>CAYINT010000076.1:0-5414 GCA_964364875.1 uncultured Gammaproteobacteria bacterium
AGAGCATTGCGGTTAAATTTCAAACAATTTGAAGGAAAACCTATGCGGGAATAAATTCCCGTTTGCAGGAATAGATTCAATCAGGCATGAAGCTACTAAGAAACGGGAAAAACGTTCACTGAACTATTGCGACGCCTGCAGCAAACGCTCCAACTTGATCTGAAAATGCCGCGAATCTACGCATGGTGCGTGTCGGCTGCTGTTCCTGGATTTTTGTATTTTCTTGGTTTGCAAAACTTTATTGAGATCATTGGGATTACCGGCGCAATCCTGCTTGGCACAGAGGGCGTGTTTGTTCTTTTTACCGCTGAGGCGTTTCAGCGCAGGCTGGAACGTTCACATTCCATGCATTGGACAACGGCCGTTCTCGTTGCCGTACTGGCGCTTGGCGTGATGATGGAAATGTGGACGTTTTGGCAACGGCAGGGGTAATTCTAAAAAGTGTAAAAAACACTTTTAGGTAAATGCATATTTTTGCACAGTCCCTTGACGTTTCTGGCCACTGGTGTAGTATGCAATTGACGGGAACCTTATTGGCTAACCCGTTTTTATGCATACACATCCGCAGTTTCTCGACCTCGTTCTTTTCCTCAAGGCTCTCGCAAATGGGCGAAGGATTGCTCTTCTTCAGGAGATGGAACAGCGCGAACTGACCGTTGAGGAGGCGGCACAGAAAGTCGGAACACGCATTCCTCCCGCAAGCAGGCATCTGCACATTCTCTATAAAGCTGGGCTTACGAGAAGCCAAAAGCAGGGCAGACACGTTGTGTACCGAGTAGTGCCTGGTGTGAGTGTAAAAAAGATTTTGGAGTTTCGCGATCAGTTACTCGAAAACCGTTCCAAAACGTAATGGAGGGAATTCTGAGAATAGCTAAAAAACACTTTTAGCTAAATGTGTACTATTAGTAAAAGTTTTTTCGACTTTAGTCTCCAACTTCTAAAATGGATTTGCCTTTGTTCCTGCTTACCCTGTACAATTATCCTGCATGGTCTCCCCTCTTCCATTCTGCCGCTTGCGCGACGGATTCAGGAGGGAAGATGATCTAAGGTAATTACGTCGTTGACTTTGTGTACTGAAGCGTCCGAAGACAGGAGGTGCAGATACGGAGCCGTTTCCCTTCCACGGTTGCCCGTTGCAGGTTGAGGTGCTGGCGTTTGATCGTCGCGATGTTGGAATGGCTGCGCGAGACGCTTTTCAGCGCGCCCCTGCTGCAACGGTCACAGATTCGTGCCATAGTGATATATCCTTTCATTCCCTTTCCCGCCACAGAGCATAAAGCTTCATAATGGCTAGGAGTCGTCCTATCATGGAGAGCGTGAAGAAAGAACCAGTTCTGCGCTTGTGGGGCCTCAGAGGTTCCTCCTCAGAAGACTGTACCGGAGAAACGAGAATAATGCAAGTGTCATGTTGATTAGCCTTCTTCTTCAAAACCCTCTCTTCTTTGTTCTCATGGCGCTCGGTTTTGCGGTGTGCATTACCGTGCACGAGTTTTCGCATGTCTTTTCGGCGTATCTGCAAGGCGATACAACAGGCAAAGACGCCGGAAGACTGACACTGAATCCTTTGGCGCACCTGGATCCTATCGGGTCGCTTGCGTTGCTATTTTTGCCATTTGGCTGGGGAAGGCCGGCGCCGTACAATCCGTACCATCTCCGCAATCCGCGTTTTGGCCCGCTTCTCGTCGCATTGGCCGGACCGTTCTCAAACCTTGTCCTTGTTTTTGTATTCGGCGTTGCTTTGCACGCGCTGTATCCCATACTTGGCCAAGACAACTTTCTGACGATTTTTCTTCAGATACTTGTAACGCTCAACGCGCTGCTGATGATTTTCAACCTGCTTCCTATTCCGCCCTTGGACGGATCCATGATTATCCAAGCATTGTTTGCGCGTCAGTTCCCGCAGTTGGTTGAAAACCTATTTCGCTACGGCCCCAACGTACTTTTTGGCTTAATACTCTTGAGTTGGGTGATGCATATTCCCTTATTTTCCTTTGTTTTTGAGCCAATCCTGCAGTTAGTTCGCCAGCTTGTCGGCGTGCCGCTTCCATTTTAGGTCAATTCAAGTTCTACCACGTCCGGGAACGGACATAGCAATTCTCTATCGTTTCCCATGAAAAGTTCATCGAGCTTGACTTTAATGGATTTTTTGTTATTCTGATTATAGAATACTTCTTCATACAAAAGTAATTCTAATCTTATGACAAATCGTGACGAATATCCGCGTGTCAAGCCTGATGACATTGGCGAAGGAGACTCCAATCCATCCGAGCATTCCGATGACGCCAACGCAAAAGGTGACGGACTGACCGTTGACGGATTGCGTCGGGTAACCGAAGCGCTGCGATTACGGGTGGAGGCCGCACATATTGAAAAAGTTCGTGATGTCAAACAAAAAGTTGCTGATCGTGAAGCCCTGATCGGGGAAGAGCGAAAAAATGACGAACTCCTACGCGCTGTTCAGGAAAGTTTAACCTACTATGAATCTCTCGACACACTTGGCAATCTGTCCGATGACGACAGAGCACAACTTGAGAAGCTACGGAGCATTGTCACATCGCTGGATACAGAGAGACTGCATATTCGAGAAAGGGCTGATGCACTCACGAGGTTACACGCGGTAGGTGAGCATCTTTTTGGTGAGGCAAAGAATGAAGATACCAGACGAGCGATAGAAAAAGATATGCGGGAAGCCCACGAAAAGCTTGATCCTGAAATTGATGCCATCGCGCATGAAATACAAAACGAGGCTCGCAGAAAGCGGGAACTTTTGGATCAACGGATTCGTCTGGAAGCGGAGGTTACGCGTACATGGATGGCGGTCGAGGATGTGTTTAAATCCGCAAAAACTGCACTGGGCGGTGAGTCCGATGTTGGCTTCGAACTTGATAATATCTATCGTTTCAATACTACGCCGGATGCAATACAACAGGCGTTGACTGCACAACGGCAGTCGCTTGGGCGCTGGGGAAAAGGCAGAGAAAAAGCTGCTCTTGATAGTATTCTTTACCACGAAGATATTTTTAAGAGTTGTGCTCAGGCAATAACCAGCAGGGATGTCGTTACGCAACAAATCGCCGCTCTGCAACAAAACTTCGATCGCATTGCCGACCGTTACCGTGGCAGTATGCTTCAGGCATGGGAAACACAAAGAAAAGTGAATAAGGTGACAAATCGACCATATGCAAACGATCTTCTTTCAGATCTCGCTCACCGATTGCGAGAGCATAAAGAGCGCGCAGCAGGCCTGGAACACTGGGAAGGCGGTAAACGAGTCGGAAAATATAAAGGATGGCATGAGGCAAATAAAGATCCAGTGAATGCAATGCTGTATGATGTCTCGGAATATATTAAAGAAAAAGCCGGAGGTCATACGTTAATCTACGAGGGACAAGAAAAAGAAGCGGAGTAGCATCCATTTTGGTGTTCGAAGAGTTTATGTATTCCCATGACTGTTGCAGGGCGGGGTTGACATGTTTTCCTATTCCCGTTATAGTACTTACCGTGCAGCGAGAACATCTCGCCTGTCTTTCCGCTCTCTGGAACCAGAGGGAGACGGTCTATCGATATAGTGCAATCCATGCCAACACTTTCTCAGTTGCTCCGAAAAGGACGCAAAAAGACAAAAGTAAAGTCGGGAACGCCGGCTTTGCAGTCAACGCTCAATGCTCTCCAACGCAAGCGCACGGAACTCCCGAAAGGCAGTCCGTTTAAGCGCGGCGTGTGCGTCAAAGTGACGACGACGACTCCGAAAAAGCCAAACTCGGCGCTTCGGAAGATTGCGCGTGTCCGGCTTTCCAATGGCATGGAAGTCACGGCGTACATTCCCGGCATGGGCCATAATTTACAGGAACACTCCATTGTGCTCATTCGCGGCGGCCGCGTCAAAGATTTACCGGGTGTTCGGTACACAATTGTCCGCGGTGTCTATGACACGCAGGGCGTCGAGAACCGGAAGCAAAGCAGAAGCCAGTATGGAGCGAAGAGGCCGAAGACATGATGCAAAGCAGAAATCAGAAAGCAAAAAGCAGAAATACCGAAGCTTTTCTTTTTTCATTTCTTCTTTCTGATTTTTGATTTGTTCTCATTATGCGCGGAAAACCAGCAGTACGAAGAACCATAGCTCCCGACGACCAGTACAACAATGTTCTGGTTGCTAAGTTTATCAATCAGGTTATGAAACGCGGCAAGCGCAGTACGGCAGAAGCAATTGTGTATGAAGCGTTGAAGATTGCTGCGCAAAAGAGCGGCCTGGAACCGCTCAATGTGTTTCAAGAAGCGATGAAGAACATCGAACCGACCGTCGAAGTCCGTTCTCGCCGAATCGGCGGCGCAAACTACCAGATTCCCATCGAAGTCCGCGGAGGACGTCGCGAAGCGCTTGCGATGCGCTGGATCATTGGCGCGGCGCGCGGCAAAAAGGGCCGGCGGATGGCCGACAAGCTTGCTGCTGAATTCGTTGACGCGATCAACCGGCAGGGCGACGCGTACAAGAAGAAGGAAGACGTCCGACGGATGGCGGAGGCGAATCGCGCCTTCGCGCACTTCGCATAAGTTCTCGGATATGGATACACTTTCACCGTTGCAACAGTTGGTGTTCAAGCGGGGTACGCTTCGGCGGACAAGCCGGGCATTTGCACACTTTGCCTAAGTCCTTATGGCAGAACATGGCGGTCCACGAGAACAAAGAGTTCCAGCTGATCACGACGATCGTCCCGTCCAGGGCTTAAACCAGAACGAGCTTTTGGATTTGCTGAGTCGGAGAGCAAATGCCGGCGAGCCGTACGATGATGTGAAAGAAGCTCTTGATCAATTTCGTTCTCGACTAGTCGCTCCAGACCGGATTGATCCGCAACGTGTTCTTGATGCGATGAACACATCGGTGTTAGATAATCGTCCCGCTGTTGATATACGTGCCGAGTCGCATAATGAAGCGAAAGAACGCCGACGGCTTGGCCAAGAGATTTTGGATGCCAAAGCTACAGTGGCAAGTGTAGCGAGTGATCTCAGTAAACGTATTCGCCATCTTCGCGATGTGAAAATCCGAAATGAACACATGGAAGATGTGAGGAAGATTGCCGAAGAAACGGCAAGGATAACAAGAGAGTTCAGCGTCCGGGCGGTGGACAGCTATTCTGTCGAGAATCTTGAGATGCTACTCGCGGATTGTAGTGAAGCTTTGCGTCAGCTACGCACTATTCGTGTTATCATTGACGACCTGCCAACGCTTGAAAAACAGTCATAGTTCACTTTTGTCATGGCACGAGAATATAGTTTAGAAAAAACAAGAAATATCGGTATCATAGCGCACATTGATGCCGGAAAAACGACGGTGACGGAACGTATTTTGTTCTACACCGGTAAAAAGCACCCCGCACCAGTCGCTCCGCTCCGATGCGGGGTATGTTCGTCATGGA
>CAYINT010000077.1:0-5250 GCA_964364875.1 uncultured Gammaproteobacteria bacterium
AAAAAACACGGAACTAGAACATGTGGTCGGCGGAAAATTTGTAGAGCGTCGTTTCCACAAAAAACCATACGAGATTCATAGCCGTCAGATTTGGACAGAACTGAGCGAGACTCTCGCGCGTGGGATGATGAATGTGTGCGTGTTTTGGTCGCCGGACCGAATTGTGATCGGCGGATCTATGATCAAGCAACCTGGCATTTTGTTCCCGGTCGTGAATGCGTATCTCAGAAAACATCTGACAATCTTTCCAAATCCTCCAAAAGTGATTCCTGCAAAGTTGGGAGATTTTAGCGGGCTGTATGGAGGGTTGGCGTTGCTCAAGAAGAATACTTGACTAGCTAAGTATTGATGAAAAAAAAGAAACTTCATATTTTTCGCGAGCGTTTACGAGAACAAATCCCTCCCTTTCCTACAGCCTGGGTTGTCGATTATCTTGCTGATCCTCTTGCGCGTCGTACATATGGCGACGCAGTACACGGCCTGATCAATATTTATCATGATGATATATGTATTGCCGCAATTGATAGTGAGAATGATTACGAACGTTTTGGAAAGAAGCTGGTCAAAAAATTTCTTCGGAGTCCTAGGTATCTCCCGAAGCTTATTACCTGGTCACAAAATCGGCAAAACAGTCTAAAATCTTTTCTGGAAAAAAATCTCAGCTCAGGAAAGGTTCGAAAAATTCCTGATCAAAAACTTGGACAACTGTATATTACTTTTTCAAAAAAATATCGATTGTTTCATTTGCACAATACTCCCTCATGGTGGATCGGAAGCGAGGCAGCACATCATGAACTTCACACACATCTTGCAGAAAATTATTCCGGCTCTCCAGATCACCTTCTTTCTGTCCTTACCGAACCCCTTGAGTATCGTTCAGAGAACTTGAATGAGGAAATCGATTTTCTCAAGCTTGCGATACGTGCGAAAAAACTTGGTGTAGACAGTATTACAATAAGAAAGGCCATATATCGTCATAGCTCCACCTACGGAGCGATTCCTTTTGGCTATAAAACTGGAGTTTTTTGGGATAGGAAATACTTTGAGAAAAAGTTGAAAATTCTTTTGCGCAAACAGAAAAATCCTAAGAAATTGATACGTGCAAAACTTCAAGAAATTACTGAGAGGAAAAAGCGACGAGACGCGAAGTTAAAAAAACTCCAATTACCGCAGAATATCCAGCAACTTCTCAAGATTCTTCGTCAACTTTCTTATTTACAGGATTTGAAAAAAACAACACAGACTCGTAGTCACCCACATCTCGAAATGGTTGTGAAGCCTGAAATTGCACAAAGGTTGCAACTACAAAAAGATGATATTGAACTTCTTTCACCTCGTGAGATATCACAAGTTTTTACTCATGGGATAACGAAGAAAATACGCGGCGAAGTAGAGAAAAGAAAAGGGAAAGCAATTCTTATGATGCACGGTGTCGATAACTACACGTGGCTCTACGGCAAAAAAGCAGCTGCATATATGTCGCAACATGGCCTGGATGTAAAGGTAGTAGAAAAACAGGAGCTGCATGGATCTGTAGCGTGTCGAGGCATAACGAAAGGGACAGTGCGTGTTTGCAGGCGTTCAACAGAGATACTGAAAGTTCGAAAAGGTGATATTCTCGTCACAACCATGACAACACCTGACTTTGTTCCTGCAATGCGTAAAGCAGGTGCAATCGTCACGGACGAAGGCGGGATCACAAGCCACGCAGCAATCGTGAGTCGAGAACTCAAGAAGCCTTGCATTATCGGCACCAAGATTGCCACAAAGGTTCTGAAAGACGGTGATATGGTAGAAGTGGATGCAGAGAAGGGAATTGTCCGAAGAATAGAGAAAAAATAATGAATACCGCCAACTTTCTTTCCATTTTCGCTAAGCAAAAGTTAAACAGACAAGGCGGTGCCGTAAAACCATTTACTATTAGCTATCCATGGGATAATTGCCTGGGCTTTACGGCATTGCACAAGCGATTACCTTTTTGCTACTCAGATATTACGGTGTATCTCAAGGATGATTATTTTGAAGTGTTCTTTTCGCGATCTTCAATGGAAAAAGCCGCAGAGTACTATATCGACAAGTTGCGAAAAGATCCGCAATATGTCCGACGTTTGCATAAACACTGGAAAACGCACGACGTTCCGAAATTTTTGCATATTATGCGAATGCTTGAAAAAATGGACTTGCGGCACGAAACAACTCCTTCGCTAAAAAAACACTTTGGCATTTTTACCAAAGCGCATAATATACTCTGGCGCGAATCAGTTTTTCACGACGCATTTGACGCGACCGGCGATAAACTATTGCACGAAGCGGTTCAAAAAGCTTCTATTGATCTTTCGCAGGAAGAGCTGCAAATCCTCACGGCAACGGCAACGCACACTTGGATGCAAAAAGAAAAAGCAGCGCTTCTCGCGTTGTATGGTTCCTTGCAAAGAAATACAAAACTGAAATTAGCAGTCAGCAGAGGCGCTTCTTATACGGTGCTCTCAAAACAATTTCCGGCGTTTGCGCGGCTTCTACAACAACATGTCGGCAAGTTCCATTGGATGCTCAATGACTACGCTGTTATTCGGCGCCTCGGCCCTGAATATTTTCTGGCACAACTGCGTCACTGGCTGCAGCATCCGCAAACAGCAGTCAACGAAAAGAAAGCGATCAATGAACGACGCGACGTTCGATTACAACGAAGCCGGTTGGCGCGTACAAAGAACATACCTTCGGCAGTGACGCGCATAAGCAATTTACTTGCAGAGCTTTCTACGTGGCGCGATGAGCGAAAAGCGTACAATCAAATGGCAAACGCGTTTCTTCTTCGTTTCGCGCGCGAACTCAGCCGGCGATCGGGCATTCCCGTTGCGACAATCGAATATTGTTATTATTGGGAGTTGCCGTTGCTGCTTATCAAGCCGCGGGAAATTGCGCAACAGGCAGAACATCGCCGCAGACAAGGAATACTCTCCGTCAGAACTCCGCGGATCGAGTCCAATAATGTGTACGGCGCACAGGCGCAGCGCGCAAGAACAATGCTCAACAATGCTGTTCAGCAACAAAACGGCCTTACGGGAAAACCTTCGTATCCCGGAATTGTCAGGGGAAAAGTGCGCATTATCCGCATGCAGAACGAATTTCACAAAATGCAGCGCGGCGATGTTCTTGTTGCGCCGAATACGCGGCCGGAATACGTTCCTGTGATGAAAATTGCCGGCGCGATCATAACGGAAGAAGGCGGCGTTACCAGCCACGCGGCCATCGTCAGCCGGGAATTAAAAGTGCCGTGCATTGTTGGCGTCCAATCGGCGACGCAAACGCTCCATGATGGCGACCTAGTTGAAGTCGATGCAGAAAAAGGTATTGTGAGGAAACTTAGGGAATGAGAAATTCTTTTCGATTACTCAAAAAACCGAATATACGATTTTCTGATCTCTTCAATGCGAGTAACTTCATTGTTCTTCGCGAACGCCCTGATTACTCGCCTTTCCCGTTGCCGTACTATTTCACGGATTACGTTACGTCGCGCGCAAAAAAGTTGTATGGCGCAAACCTCACGTTTGCCATCGAAGCCTCTTTTGGTGCATTCCATACTGGGGTGTCTCGAAACATCTTTGGATCTGCCAAAGATGTTGATTATTTACGACAACAAATTGTTGCGACAGTTGAAAAACGGCCGTCATCTGTCCAGCAACAACGGAATAAATCTTTACATATAGCAAAAAAGTTTCGACACTTTCTCCAGGAACTCTTGATGATGAATGTGGCACAATTGAGTAATGCGCAGTTAATACGGTTGCATACGCAATGGATCACATACTATTCCGATTACAGCTTGATGGAAATCATGATGTACTTTGTTGCTGGTGACAGCCTCGTCAGGCGGCTTTTTGAGAGGTTGGATGACTACCAAATACCGGAGGAGGAAAAGATTCTTTTATCAACGCCTTTTATGCCGTCATATACATTCCGTGAAGAATTATCACTACTAAACATCGCTCGGGGTGTGAATTACAGCGCAACGTACAGAAAACAACCACAAAACATTCAGCGCTTGTTGGTGCAGCATGCCAAACAATGGGGCTGGCTGCCATTTGAGTACATTGGTCCAACGGTGTGGAGCGCGGAAGATATGTTCCATCGACTGCAGAAAGAGGTGCATTGCAGGGCTGAAGCAGAAAGGAAAATTCACGAAAAAACCACTTATGATATCTTTCTTCAAAAGAGACAAAGGCAGATAGCTGCAACGTACCGAATAAAGGGTGACTTGTTGAAGTTTAGTAATGCCGTTCGGTTAGTGACAACTATGCAGGATGAAAAAAAGGAGATTTGCACCTACGCGCAATATGCGCTGCATAAAGTTCTTTTCAAAAGTTTTAGTGAGAAAATAGGCATACAACCGGTTGAATGCATCAAGTTTCATCATGAGGAACTCTGGCAAGGCCTGAAAGACCCTCAAACATTGAAGAAACTATTGCCGAAAAGGTTACAAGCAGTATGTGTCGTGGGGACGAAGGACGGAATGTATATATACTCCAGTCAGAAAGCAAAAAAGATCTACAATGCTTTCAACCCAAAACTCCAAAGGGGAAATCTTTCCGGCCAAATAGCATGCCGAGGTAAGGTTGCTGGTGTTGCAAAAGTATTGCGTTCACCACTGGACATAGGAAAAATGAACAGAGGCGATATTTTAGTTGCGAGAATGACAACACCCGACTACGTGGTAGGGATGAAAAAAGCTGCCGCGATCGTAACGGATGAGGGGGGTTTAACATGCCATGCAGCGATTGTCTCACGAGAATTGCATGTCCCTTGCATTATCGGTACCAAGATTGCTACGAAAGTTCTCAAAGACGGTGACCTAGTGGAGGTGGACGCGGAGAAAGGGATTGTGAGGAAACTGTCATGATACGACAAAAGGGAATCAGACTTTTCGGCAAAGAGTGGCATATCCTGGTTAGCAGGAATATGTCGTTTTGGCATCAATATCTTTCCGGCCTAAGCCACGCAAACCAAAGCGGACGTTTTGGAATGAAAACCGGTTTGGAAATGATATCAGTTTCGGAACATGGCATGAAAACGCACGTGTTTGGATATCCCGAAAATAGTGCGGCGTACTCCAAAGCCGTTTTGCTGGCTTTTACAACACCCGCAAAAGTCCGGGCCATGAAAAAACGGTATGAAACGTTTGGCCGTCAACTCCTTCGCTCCACCGAAAAAGCGGTTCGAGAAAAATCTGTGAGATCGTGGAAAATCTTTCTC
>CAYINT010000078.1:0-5041 GCA_964364875.1 uncultured Gammaproteobacteria bacterium
ATTTATTCAAACTGTTCTTGAACATCTATTTTGGTTACGTTTCGGACTAATTACCCATGTCAATATAGCCGAGATTCCGCGACCTCAGTTATAGAATGTTTGAAGATGTGGAACGTTACGTCCTGAAACCTCCTTCTGGATTCCGAACGAAAAGCGGGGGCGCATGCGCTTACACACATGGAGCGTCCCCGCCTCTTTGATGATCCATGCCGCTGAACTGACTAGCGTATCCCGAGATCGCGGTACACCACCTTACTCCTTTCATCGCGTCTCACCTGCATCTCCCTTCCGCAGGTCGTGCAGCGGTAGATTCGGTCATCTGCATCGCCGTAGCGATATTTAGTGAGTACCATTTCTTGCGCATCATGTCTACGCGCACAGACTGGTGTCTCAAAAGGAACCTCGGGATAATCACCCATTTCCTCCCCCTCTGTCTCTTATGATGCGTCTATCATGCGAGAACGGCAAAACCTTAGCATGTGTTCCGGCATACGTCAACAAAGCGGTGAGCGAGCGCGCCACTATACAGATATTTGCTGGTAAACAAACTACGCCCGTATCCGAATCCCCGGCCCCATTGCGGATGTGACCGTGATGGTACGCAGGTAGGTTCCTTTGACATCTGCAGGCTTGGCCTTTTTGATCGCGGTGAGGAACGCCTGGATGTTGTCCGAAAGATCCTTATCGGAGAGCGAGACTTTGCCAACGAGGCCGTGCACATTGCCCGATTCGTCTGACCTGACTGTCAGCTTGCCGCCCTGAAGTTCTCGGATGGTTTTTTTTAGGTTTGTGGTGACAGTTTCATTTTTCGGATTAGGCATAAGGCCTTTTTGGCCCAAGGTGCGCGCGGCCGGCGTAAGGCTTTTCATAAAATCCGGCGTGGCAATGGCAACGTCAAAATCCGCTTTGCCCGTTTTGATGATCTCTTTCACGAAATCGTTACCACCGACGATATCCGCACCGGCGTCTTTTGCTTCTTGTTCCTTCTCGGGTGTCGTAAAAACCGCAATCCTGCGCTTCTTTCCCGTGCTATGCGGAAGAACAACCGACGTGCGCACCAGTTGTTCCGCTTTTTTCGTGTCAACGCCAAGCCGGCAGTGGATTTCGACAGACGCGTCAAATTTCACCGTTGCTGTTTCCTTCACAAGCCTGACTGCCTCGGGAAGCGCATATTCTTTGCCGCGTTCGATTTTGGAACGGGCTTGCGCATACCTTTTGCCGCGCGCCGGAGCTTTCGGCTTTGCGGGAATAGAAGACGGACCAGCGGCTCGCGTTGCCTGTTCTTGTGATTTTGGAAAGTGTTTCATTGATGATTCCTTTCTTGGTACAAACGATCCCGCGACAGGGGGAACTCCCACAAAATTTTCTATAGCGCGGGTCGCGCGACCCGCGCTATAGAGTTTGATACATTATGCAGTCTTTTTCGGAGCAGTTTCGCGCGTCTCCCGCCACACGGTCCTGAAATGATAGAAAAACAACGGCAGCGCTGCGAGAAGAGCGGCAAGCGTCGTGGCAAACATATCGTGGCGCGCGCGCGATTCCTGCTCTTCCGGCGTGATCTTCAGCGATGCATCATATTCTTGCCTCCACTGGCGCGCTACTTGAATCGTTGTTTCGTCAACTGCACACGTTTGTCCGCAGCGCACAATGCTGTCGACATCAGAGGCTTGCTGGCCATAGATTGCAGCAGGCGTTGAACGATTGGACATGGCAACACCGTTTTTGAGAAAGGCGGTTTGTAGCGCCGTATTAAGAAGAAACCCCGCGGCGATGACGCTGGTCAGCAGCATGACAAAACTGACGGCCCAGAGATGCGTGACGCGAAGTGGTGTCGTGCCTTCGCCAGAACGCTTATCCCGCGACACGAGAAGCCAATGCGGAATAAACACGGCAAGCGCGATAATCAGAAAAGAGAGCGAGGTGATCAGTTGGGACGCGCGCTGCGTGCCCTCGTCCGAAGAGCGGCGCCAAACTTGGTAATCGCGTTCCCATTGGGCAATGCTGTCCTTTTGTTCCTGCGTCAGGGTACACCCGCCAGAACAGGTTAACAGCGGCTGTACCGTTCCTTCAGCAACAGGTGCTTTTGAAATCATTGAGGGGACGGGAAGACCGTTCCCTTGATTATTCGCGTAGGATGCCTTTGTAAAGACCAACGAACGCAATCCGATATTCAAGACTCCGGCAACACCAAGCGTCAAGCCCAACAACGTCACAAACGACACCAGATAGAGATACACTCTACGAACAATGTCTGCGGTTTTTTGCCCGTGCTTCGACTCTTGGATTGCCGCAATAATAAACGTAATCCCAACGGCAATGGTCAGCATGATAATGATGGGAAACACGTTGATGATATCCATAATATTATTCTTCCACTTTTATGCCCATCTGTCGAGCTGTGCCTTCGATAATACGCATTGCCGCCTCAATGCTTGCCGCGTTGAGATCTGGCATCTTCGTTTCCGCAATGTCGCGGATTTGCGCTTTCGTGACTTTGCCAACTTTGTCCGTCAACGGTTTGCCGGACCCCTTTTCAATGCCAGCTGCTTTTTTCAGCAATGCCGACGCTGGCGGAGTTTTGAGGACAAACGTGAAAGTACGGTCTTCATAGATCGTGATTTCCACAGGAACAACCTGGCCCATCATCTCCTTCGTCTTCTCATTATACTGTTTGCAAAACTCGACAATCGCAATGCCCTGCGGTCCAAGGGCAGTGCCGACAGGCGGCGCGGGGTTTGCCTGTCCCGCGTTGAGTTGCAGTTTGATGAATGCTTTTACCTTTTTAGCCATAGAAACAAATCAAAAATGAAAAATCAGAAATCAGAACAGCCCTTTTTTTGCTTTCTGATTTTTGCTTTCTGCTATGCATGCTAGATTTTCTTCAGCTGCAAAAAGTCCAACTCTACCGGCGTTTCCCGTCCAAACATCGAGACTAGCACCTTTGCTTTGCCGCGCGCTTCGTCAATTTCTCCAACCTTGCCTTCAAAGTCCTTAAACGGACCATCAGTAATGCGTACTGGGGAACCGACGGAAATATCGATCTTGTATTTTGGCTCTTCCACGCCCATCCGCTTCTTCAGATCCTTGATTTCCTCTTCGGCAATCGGCGTTGGGGTAGTTCCTGAGCCGACAAATCCAGTGACGTTTGGCGTATTGCGCACAACATACCAAGAGTCGTCCGTTACGATCATGTTGACGAGAACGTAGCCAGGAAAAATTTTCTCCGTCACGATCTTGCGCCGGCCGTCCTTGATACGGATTTTTTTTTCGGTCGGGATGAGAACATCGAAGATTTTGTCTTCCATGTCCATGGATTCGATACGTTGTTTGAGGTTCCGGGCAACGTTTTCCTCATAACCGGAATACGTGTGGAGGACATACCAGCGGCGGCCTCGTTGGGCTGTTTGCTTTGGCATAGATTATTGGATCAAGGAACGCAATGCAAACGTTAAAAGATAATCGATAAGCCCCAAAAATGCGGCAACGCCGAGTGATATCGCGATGACAAGTCCGGTGTGTTTCACCGCCTCCTGGCGCGACGGCCAGACGACTTTTCGCATTTCCTCCCGCGATTCTCGCAGGTATGTGAGGAGCTTATTCACAGAAATTTTTCCTGTCTTAAAATTCCCCGGGCCGGGGAATCAGGTTCTATGCACAGTATAGACCATTCCATGCAGGAACGCAAGAGGTTGGATTTTGGCTCATCATAGCGAATCTTCTTTCATGCCGAGCGCATAACCAGCGAGGTTGATTGCGCTATGTACAAGTATGCCCACCATCAGAGTTCCCAAGACGATCTGCCACGTCGGTTGGTAGAAGCCCAGCGTAAGGAACATGCCGCCGAGCACATAGTCCATTTGGTCAAATGGGAAGAACCGCCCTCCAGGCCGAATACCAAGCCGTCGCTTGACTGCAGCGCGGAATACATCACCCATAATTGCGCCACATCCTGCAACAAATCCAAACCACAGTGTCATGTCGGAATAGGAAAAGAAGCCGAGGCCAGCAATCGTATCACCAACACTGAGGAATTTTTGCAACGCGAAAACGGCGGTTCCCGCAATTGGCGCGATGAGAATCCCCCGCAGAGTTTTGTGCGGGCCAAACAATCCTGGCCGCTTGACGAGAACGTCAATTGGAACTGCAAGCCTGGGAAATACGCGGCGGACAAGAAACGGTGCAAGGTTTGCTGCGCCCATAGGCACAAGGTACCACGCGCAACGCGCAAAGAACGATATTACCGCAACCATAGTATGGCTGCGCTCACTGTGAAAATCAAAAAGAAGATCAGCCGCAAGGGAATAACGAATGCGTGCTGGGTTTTGTATTGTATAAACGCAAGAATAGCATTGATGATGGCAAGCGGCATCCACACAAGGGCAATCGGCGGCCAGGCAAAGAGAACAAGTTCGGAGGCTCGGTCGGTTACCAGATCAACAATTTCTCCATGTCGTTGCGCCTTTCTTGTCCGCCGCAGACGGAATTTTTCCGCAACAGCGCCGTCCAATCCGTCAAACAGCAAATTGAGCGCAAGAAACAGCCACGCAGCTCCGAAAGCGTTTCGGGAAAAGGCAAACACTGCAAGAACCGCCATGCAGACGGAAAAAAACGAAATCGCGTCCGGGTTAACTTTCGGAATCGGGTACGCAAGCAACGTCCTGCGCGAATGGGAGCGGAGTTTTCGCCAGACATCCGGGCGTGTTGATTCGATGGTTTTTGTTTGCATTGTTCCTCCTACTCACACTGCGCTCCATAGAACGCTTATGTGTAGTATGGCACGGTTTGGTTTTTTGTGCCAAATTGAACGCTAACAATTACTTCATTACTCCGAAATAATCGGTTTCTGTATTTCTATTAATAAGCAAATGGGCTTTTTCATCTCCTCGGGGTATAAATATAGACGATTTTGAACTTTCCCGATGTTGTTTTGTTAATCTGATCATGAACGACCTTGAGTATGTGGTCTATAATCCCCAATATAACCATTTAGTCCTCTAGCAAGAATAATTTGACCATTTACGCTCCCCTGCTATACTGGGAG
>CAYINT010000079.1:0-5001 GCA_964364875.1 uncultured Gammaproteobacteria bacterium
AATCGGCTGGCGAGCCCTCGCAGAGGACGAGCCAACAAAGACATTTCCCAATTGGCGGAGGAGAGAGGATTCGAACCTCTGATACTATTTCTGGTGTAGCGGTTTTTCTCGACCCCGCACCAGAGCGGAGAGGGTGAGATTCGAACTCACGGTACCCTTTCGGGTACAACAGTTTTCGAGACTGTCCCAATCGGCCACTCTGGCACCTCTCCGCACTGATGCAGGGATGCAGTATTGAAGAAATGTACTGTTTGTGAAAGTTGCTCTTGGTGCGGGGCGAGCTGCCCCGTTCAACCGCTCCGGCACTCCTCCACGGCGCACGGATTATACACGAACCGTTCCGCAGAATCAAGCCTGATAGAAAAATAACACCGTCCGTTCCTTTGCGTGCGGTTCCGAACGGACAACACGGATCGGTGTCCAGCCGGGAAGGGGAAAGTCGTGGGCAACAATTTGCGTTCCCGGCTTGAACATCGTTTTTGCAACATTGGAAAACCGTGCCATCATGCTTGGCAACAAATAACAGAACACGACCGTTGCATCACGAAGATCGGCCGAAAAGAAATCGTCATTCCGCAATTCTACGCCGCGTTTGCTGAATCTCAACCAACCGAGAACAAGCGGCAACCACGCGCGTTCGTAGCCGATGGTCGTGACGGTTGGAAACCGTTTTTTCACCGCGGCAAGAATTCTGCCGTCACCGCACCCAAGATCGTAGAATACTGCGTTCTCGGGAATTTTTAGATTGTCCAGCAACAGGCGAATGGTAGCGGCATTTGACGAAACATACGGCACGCGTTCTGTCAGCAAGCGAAATACAAGGTTTATGCCGAAGATCGACGCGAGTAGCGCGAGGAACAAAATAATGAGAAGAACAGCGAGCGTTTCCATGCGCTAGAAAAGAGCAGCTTGTCCTGCTGCCGGAGCAGCTGAGGTTTCTTCGTCGGAAAACATATGCACCGTTCCGTAGACGCCGTCAAACCCGGGCGTGATGTGGAGCTTGCCTTCGCGAACACGCTCGATTCCGTCCGCAATTCTCGGAATGGTCATTGCGCGTAACTGTTCCAGCGGCACGTCAAGCAGCGCGGTGAATTCCGATCCAGCTTGCGCGATGAGCTGATCATATTCTTTTGCTACCGACTTGCTGAGTTTTCCGACACCAAGCGCCTCGCCGATAATCTCTGCAAGCGGCACCATACTCCGAAACAGTGGACGGCGCTCGTCTGTATACCCGGCTGGACGGTCAGCAAGCGCTTCGACGCGGTTCATAACGCCCACAGTCACTTTTTGTCCGCACACCGGACAGATTCCATTGTGCTGTGCGGTGTCTTCCGGCGACCAGCGAATGTCGTGCGCCCGATGGCCATCCCAGTGGTACATGCCTTCTTCCGGAAAAAATTCCACGGTCATCATGATACGGTTTGCGTTCTGCTCCGTCGGGAACGGAATACGCAGCGCTTCTGCCACAGCAGCGAAACTTTTTTCCTTGACCTCAAGCACGGTTGCTTCGCGGCCGATGTTTGGCGCCGAATGCGCGTCAGAGAAGGAAACGATGCTTTTTGTATCGAGTTCTGACATTCTCCAGTTCATTTTTGGATCGGACGAAAGACCGGTTTCGACAGCCGGGATATGTTCCAACAAATCACCAAAACATTCTGCAATGGAATCAAAGCCGGACTTGGAGCCGTACATGCCAAACCATGGTGTCCAGACGTGGGCCGGAATGACAAGCGTGGAAGGATCGGCGGTAAGCGCGATTTTTGTGAGTTCCCGCACGTCGATGCCGATGATCGGCCTGCCGTCAGACTTCAGATTGCCCTGCCAGCCGAGATGCGCGTTGATTGTTTCCGCTACCGCAAAACTCGGTGCGCCAAGGAGCATGTGGATTCTTCGTCCGGAGCCACGCGTAAACACGCAACTAATTTCTGCGGTGAGGAGAAACCGGATAGGGGAGTCAGAGCCTTTCCGTTTGTACAGGCCCGGTTCCGCCGGCTCCAACACCTCCTTCATCTCTTTGATCCATTCGGGATGCGAAAAGTCCGGCGCGCCGATGAGTTCGACACCTTTCTTCACGCCCCAGGCTTCGAGCGTGGCAATATTCATATCTTTCGACACCGCGCGAGCGTAGCGGGAGTGCGTGTGCAAATCGGCGATGAGTCGCATAGGAAAAGTATACCCCAACAATCAACTTCCAACAATCAACAGACAACAAAACGTGCTCATCTGGTCATTGATTGTTGTTTGTTGGTACGCTACACTGCGAGTATGGTCGAACGACGTCAACAGTACTTTGTCATCGCATTTAACCTTGCTACGATTCTCCTGTGGGCAACGTTTGTCTATGGCTTCTTCGTGCGCAACGCCATCGAAGTTCCCTGGTCGGTTGTCGAAATCTACCTCTTGGTGCTGACGTACTATGCAGGCGACAAAGAAATCCGGCGATGGCACCATAGTCACCGTTCCCGCAAATACCGGGGCGAGTTTATGGTTGTCGGTTGGGTTGCGACGCTTGTGCTGACGTTTCTTGCGGAAACGATTGGCGGAGGACTATACAGCTATACTGTCCCGGCGCATCTTCCTCTGACCGTCGGTGGCGTCGTGGCCGTCTATCTTGTGACAGAATACCTCAAGGCAGAGTATCGCAAAGAGTTTGTTCCCGAGCCTGCTGTGCGGGAACGAAAAACAAGGAGCCGGCGAAAAGCGTAAGACGTTCCACAATCCAGAGAACACAAGGCCTGTTGTCCTGTGCCCCGTCATTTGCGAATGATGGGGTGTGCATATCTTTGCTGTTGTCAAAACAGGGCAGGAGTATACTCGTACATAGCGACTGCCCGGAGGGACGCGGTCTGTTCCTTCATGCCGTTTGCAGCATGCGATACCGTGTCCAGGGACACGGGGAACAGAAACAACGGCCCACGCTCCTCCGGCCGCGGCCTTAATCTTTTCCTCGGCAAGTTTCTTATTGACACTACTCGTTAGGAAAGAGTAGAGTTCTGTTGACGGGTATAATCAGGGGTTGTAGCCGTTTATGTTTCATTCTCGAGAATATAAAGAACTCCGTAAAGAGTTGCGTAATAAAGCAACGCCGGCAAAACGATTGTTATGGCAACATTTGCGGAACCGACAACTTTTAGGATACAAGTTTCGACGGCAGCAGGGGATTGGTCGTTATGTTGTTGATTTCTACTGTCCAAAATTACGACTCGCGATTGAAGTTGATGGAAATATTCATTCTGAAGCCGATGTCAGGGAATATGATGAGCAGCGCACAGCGTTCTTTATGAGTTGTTGGATTCATGTAGTTCGTTTTACCAACACCAATGTTATTGAAAATTTTGAAGAAGTTTTAGAAGAGCTTCGTTGGATAATTTTGTTTTACGGTGGGCTACTTAACCACCCCCAGCCCCTCCTTCATTAAGGAGGGGAGGAGCGAAGCGGAGAGGTAGTCCGGCAAGGTAAGATGAGGAGTGGTAACGAAAAACTCCGATTGCTCGGAGTTGTAATTGTGGTGTGGTGGGGGAAGGGGAAACGGACGTCATCCTTTCAGAATCGTTTCCCCCGAACAATAATGCGACGCGGCTTCACCATCGTGACAAGGCTCTGTCGCACCGCCCGTTTGTTGAAGCGGGTGCAGGCCAGGATATCCACGAGCACAATGTTCCGATCGGGATAGGCTTCGATGAAGCAGTGCGACTCCGCGAGCGTATAGGCTGCAGTAATCCGTCCGTGCTGTTGAAACACCTTGCGCGCGACAACATTGAAATTGCCAGCAGCTACGAGCTGCTCAGTGATTTGCCGCACGCCGTTACGCGTCTGTGCTCGATCCGACGCACAGTCATAGCACACAGCGACAAACGACTGAAGGAATGGCCGCCGATGAGAAGGAATCAGCATGGCGAGCTCCTCCCTGGTGGAAGAATGAACGAAAGTGGCCTACGGATCGGTTGAACGCAATGATCCTTCTATGCGTTCTCGCAGGATCACTGTACCATTGCAGACTCTTGCATGGCAAAAAAAGAAAAAACCCGATTGCTCGGAGTTCTTTCTGTAACCCTTGCACCACGCACCACTCGCCTTGCTCGTGTGCGAGATTTCGTCCGCCTCAGCGGCGGACTCAACTTTCCCCGATCCTTCTCGAAACAAAAACATCCCCGCGAAGAAGATGTCTTTGATGAACTGGCACCCCGCACCAATTCCTCACGACAGATAGCCCGGCATCGGCCTACTTTCCCACGGACATGCATCCGAGTATCATCAGCGCTCACCAGCTTAACGACTCTGTTCGGGATGGGAAGAGGTGTGACCTGGTCGCTTGAGACACCGAGCAATCTGTTGCGAAGAAGAACAAAGACTAATTGTTGGTGCGGGGTTTGGAATGGTCACCGCGGAGCGGGATCCCGCCTTACTTTAGAATTTTTGTAGAGTGATGGGGCGGGAGAAGAGGTATAGCCTGATCGCTTACCAATCTTCACTGATTTCATCAGTTACGATTGATCCTCCAAAGCTTTAGAAAAACGGAGGAAGGAAAACACCAGAAACAAGTTTTCAAACTACTCAAACGCTCATCTCTAGCGCTTGGTTAATTGCCTCGTGCCAGGGAAATCGGACTGATAAAAAACACCAGGCCAATGAATCCAATCAGGAGGAGTGCGGTCACGACAAATGTGCGGACCAGCTTCAGTTTCTGCTTCATACGACAAACAGCATACCGTGAAACGCCTGCTTTGCGCAAGCGTCGTACCACCCTTAGTGGTTACGGTGAAAATCATTGATCTATTAGTACGGCTCGGCTACAACCCTTACGGGCCTTCCACCTGCCGCCTATCATCCTTCGACAGGCTCAGGATTGACCGAAGTCGATCCTAACACCATGTCGAAAAATTGACCCGACTATGCTTTTGGATGATCCTGAGCGTAGTCGAAGGGTCAACCTTCTCGTCTCGAAGGGATCTTAAACGAAGCCTAATCTTGAGGAGGGTTTCACGCTTATATGCTTTCAGC
>CAYINT010000080.1:0-4931 GCA_964364875.1 uncultured Gammaproteobacteria bacterium
GTTAGCAGAACGCCGTCTTTGAGTGTATACGCGTTGAGTTCCTGACCTTCCCGCAAGCCAAGCTTTTGACGGATCGCCTTGGGAATCACAACCTGAAATTTATCGGAAATTCGTGTTTTTTGCATAGGGTAAATACTTTTTTATCTTCTTACAAAATACCATTAGTAAGAAATTTGTCAAGCGCGTCGAACGATTCGGCACGAGGGCGATTCTCAAACATTCTCACCTGCCGAACCTCCTATGGTTCGGTGAAAAGAACACCTCCTCGACCATGGGAGGTCGAAGAGCTCCATGAATAGTTTTTCCATTTGGCAAAAGCTGGGTTTTTTAGTATAATCAATACTGTTCTCAACCCCATCCGAGCAATCTTTATGCCTTTCAAGCACCATCTGACATTGATGATTTTCGGCACGGTGGCGTGCTGGATTGCTTGGCTGGTGGTGCTCTTTCGGATTGATCCGTTTGTGTCCGGATTCATCGGACAGGCGAGCTTTTTCCTGTCGCTCTTCCTTGCCTTGCTTGGATCATTCTCTATCATGGGTTTTCTTTTCCGCCGGGCGTTTTCTCAGGATGCGATCGCATTCCATCACGTCGGGATTTCCATGCGGCAGGGTTTGTTCTTCGCGCTGATTGCCGTGGGGTCACTGCTCCTGCGCGGAACCGGACTGTTTACCTGGTGGAGTGTCGCGTTTTTGGTCGGAGGGCTGACGGTTCTTGAATTTTTCTTTTTGACGCGAGAGGCATAGGATGGAATCCAACAATCAACCCTCAACAATCAACGACCAACAGACACCATTCGAAAATAGATTGTCAAAACTTCGAGAAGACGTTCTGACAACGCTTTCTCGTAGTGAAAACACGGACGCGCTCGAAACGCTCGAGAAACGCTATTTTGGCCGTCAGGGATCGTTCACGTTGTTGCTGAAATCCATCCAGGAACTTCCCGGCGCAGAACGTCCGAAGGCAGGCGCAGAAGCAAATCAGGCAAAACAAGAACTTCAGAAAGCGTTTCAATCCCGGCGCACAGAACTTTCCGGTTCTGCCGAACATTCTGACGACGAGTTCACATTATCCTTGCCGGGGATTCTCCCAAAATCGGGAACCATCCATCCCTTGATGTCCATGCAGGACACAATCGTGGATATTTTCCGCACCATGGGATATGAAGTTCTCTACGGGCCGGAAATCGAGCTTGCTAAGTACAATTTTGATTTGCTGAGAATTCCCGAAAACCATCCTGCGCGCGATGTGTGGGATACGTTCTACATTGAGGCTGACAAGAAGCTGTCTGGACCCAATGTTCCGTTGCTCCGGACGCATATTTCACCGATGCAAATCCGCGTTATGGAAAAGCGCAAACCGCCGATCCGGTTCATCTCCCCGGGAAGAATATTCCGCCATGAAGCAACGGATACTACGCACGAAGCGAATTATTATTACTGCGAAGGCCTTGCGATTGACAAGGGCCTGACTTTTGGGGATTTGCTGGGAACGCTCGAGGCGTTTTTTCAAGCATTGTTCGGCGCTGATGTCGAAGTTCGGTTCCAGCCGAGTTATTATCCTTTTGTCGAGCCCGGCTGCGAACTGTTTATGAAGGGCGCAAAAGGATGGCTGGAAATGCTTGGCTGCGGCATGATTCATCCGGAAGTGCTGAAAAACATGAACGTCGACCCCAAAAAATATTCCGGCTTTGCATTTGGGCTTGGCATGGATCGTATCATGATGTATTACTACGGCGTTCCTGACGTCCGGATGTCGTATCAGGGAGATTTGAGGTTTTTGGAACAATTTCCAGTATGATCAACAAGGCAAAAGTCACAACACCCCACCCAGCCTCCCCTTATCCTTCCTTTCAGAACGCTTTGCATTCCTCAGGATCCAGAAGGGGAGGAGTACAAAAGAAAAAGCAGAAGTCAAAAGAATGTCTCTTCTTTTTGCCTTTTGACTTGTCACTTTTGACTTTTCTATGAAACTCGTCCATTCCTGGGCACAAGATTTTGTCAAAATGCCAAAACCTGGCCGCGTGCGGGAACTCTTTGACGCGGCCGGATTGTGTGTTGAAAATATATTACTTGGTTCAGAAATTCCTGAAACGGTTGTCGTTGGGCATGTCAAAGAAGCGGAAAAACATCCAAACGCGGACAAGCTGAAAGTAACAAAAGTTGATGTTGGTTCCGACGTCAGAACCATCGTCTGCGGAGCGCCGAATGTTACTGCGGGTCAAAAAGTTGCTGTCGCGCTTCCGGGTACTGTTTTGCCAAACGGCATGAAGCTGGAAAAAGCAACAATCCGCGGCGTCCAGTCAAACGGTATGATCTGCTCCGGCAAAGAGCTCGGGTTGTCCGACGATCATTCCGGCATTCTTGTTCTTCCGGCTCAGGCAAAGGTTGGCAAACCTGCTGGCCAATTCCTTGGTTCCAGCGATGTGGTCTATGACATTGCCGTATTTCCCAACAGGCCTGATTGCCAATCAGTGATCGGGTTAGTGAGAGAAGTAGCTGCTGCGCAACACACAACAATCAACACACAACGACCAACACACAACACACAACAACCAACAAAAACTTCTGGAAAATCACCAGTTCGGGTGACGATACAGAAAAACACGGATTGTTCATTCTACTCCGCCCAGTATCTTTCTAATGTTCATCGCTGTCCGTCGCCGGACTGGATGCAAAAACGCCTGCAGCTGGCGGGACTCCGGCCGATTGACGTTATTGTTGACGTAACGAATTACGTCATGCTGGAACTTGGCCAGCCGCTGCATGCTTTTGACGCAGATAAGCTCGAAAAGCAAAGCAGAAAGCAGAAAGCAGAAAGCAGAAATTCGGAAAAACACTATTCTAATGTTCATATTGTTGTTCGACAAGCGAAGAACGGAGAGCCATTCCAAGCACTCGACGGCGTCAACCGGAAACTCGGCGGTTCTATGTTGGTGATTACGGACGGCAATGTTCCGATTGCGCTTGCCGGCGTTATGGGCGGCGAAAAAAGCGGCGTGGGTGAAACCACAACCAACGTTATTCTCGAATCGGCATTGTTTGCGAAACAATCCGTGTATGACACGTCGCATACACTCAAACTTATTTCCGAAAGTTCCCAACGATTCAGCAAAGGCATTGATCCGGCTTTGGTTGTCCCTGCGATTAGTCGCGCAACAGCACTTCTTATCAAATATGCCAAGGCGCAGCCGGTTGGTGGTGTTGTGTCTGCGGGCAAACTTCCCGCACCGCAAAAACCGATCCGTGTTTCTGTGCGCTGGCTCAACGCGTTTCTTGGCGTTACCCTGTCGCGCACCGTCATCGTTCCAATCCTCAAACGCCTGGAGATGACTGTCCGCGTAACTGCAGACACGCTGACCATTCAGCCGCCGACATATCGCCATGATCTTGCCATTCCAGAAGACATTGCCGAAGAAGTCGCGCGTTCCATCAACTTCAATAGTATTCCGCGAGCGCTTCCGAAAGCAGAAGCGCATCCTGTTCCCTTATCAGCGATGGATGCGACAGTTCGCCAGCTTCGGCAGCTCCTCGCGCAGCTTGGCGGCCACGAACATGTTGGTTATGCGTATGTTCCCGAAAGCTTTGTCACGGACAAGGCAAAAGCAATCCGCATCACCAATCCGTTGAGCAAAGACCAAGAGTTCCTTCGCACCTCGCTTGTTCCCGGTCTTCTCTCGGTTGCCGGCATGAATGCTAAACGGTACAACCAGTTCCGCCTGTTTGAATTCGGTTCTGTCTACCGCAAGGCGGGGAAAGGGTTCGACGAACGTTTCACTCTTGCGATGCTGTGGTACAAGCACAATGCCATACGGGAACTCAAAGGCACACTGACGTATGTGATAAACGCTCTCTGGCCAACTAGGTGTTTGGCGTTCTCGGAAGTCCGTTTTCGCAAGCAAACGATGACTCTCAACGGTTCCACTGTCGGCGGACTTCTTGTTCCCGCGCCGGCAGAGAAACTACGGCACAAGCTAGGGCAGGAGACCGCCGTTGCCGTTCTTGATTTGTGGGCATTGCTTGCAATGGTTGGAGACGCTGGAAAGCCGGTTTTTCGGCCAATTCCAGCCTTTCCGCCGGTCAAACGGGACATCGCGTTTTGGGTTGAAAAATCGGCTCCCTATGGTACAATTGAAGCGGTGATGCGGGACGCTGACCCCTTGCTTATTGCGACCGAGCTCTTTGACCTGTTTGTCCAGGGGCAACGCCGCAGCCTCGCGTTTCACCTGACATTCCAGGCGCCGGATCGGACGCTCGAATCAAAGGAAGTGGATGCAATTGTGGATGTGATCGGCAGACGTTTGCAAAGCGCGGCGAAAGCGCAATTACGACGATAGTTATGCTGGACGTACGACGAGTGACGATTCGTTCCGTTATCAAGGTCTCCATCGCGATTCATGTTGCGCTGTACTTGCTTGCGGGACTCATCATCGCAGCGCTCTACGCAATCGTCCATGGGTTTCTGCTGCGATCCTTTCTTTCTTCCGGTATCAGCGCGCTCAACCTGTTGCTTATCTGGCTTGTGGGAACCATCGTTGTCGCGGTGTACGCGCTTCTTCTCGGATGGATCATTGCGCTCATCTATAATCTTGTCGCATCGTGGTGGGGCGGTATCGTCGTTGAGGTTGGCGCGGTCAACAGCCACCAATCACCGCGAAGCGGGATCCCGCATCCTTGGAAAAAAATAGTTGCGGGACAAATAACTCCTGACAATCAACGGACAGCTGTTCCGCAAGAAAAGAAGAAAGCAGACGCTCCACATGCTGAAAAGACGGCAAGCGTTCCACAAGGACAGAAAAAGGAACAAAAGCGGAAAACACAAGAAAAAGCTCAAGACATAAACGAGAAAGAACCCGTAAGCGTTCCAACAGTTGCAACGGACGGAAGTGCGGGGATTTCGGCAACCGCAACGGCAATAAACGAACAGGCGAA
>CAYINT010000081.1:0-4866 GCA_964364875.1 uncultured Gammaproteobacteria bacterium
AATTCTTCACTCGGGGAATCCGCGGTATGCACTGGGAAATGGTGGGTAGTTACGTACAAAGCATTTGACGTGATTCGCCTAATTCTGTACGATACTCTTGACGGGCAACCTCGTCGCTCGCGAGCGACGGGGCAAGGGATATTTATGCCCGTTTATGCTTTCTTCAGAATCAGAACACCTTTTCGCGCTTTCCCATCTTCCCAGCTTCAGCGCCAAACGCCTGCGTCGCTGGATTGACGTTTTTGGTTCCGCGGAACGTGCGTGGACGGCAAGTACAATGGAACTCGTGGAGCGCGGCATTCCGCAGAACGCCGCCGAGCGATTTTTTCATGAACGCGCAGTTATTGATATTGCGCAAAAAAAAGTACAGTGCGCAAGACTTGGTATAACCTTTCATGCTATGGGAACGGAGCAGTTTCCTCCCTTGCTTATGGAAATTCCGGATCCGCCGCTTGGGTTATTTGTGAAAGGAAAACAATGCGATGCACCGGTCAGTCTTGCTGTTGTTGGCACACGCCGGCCATCGCTCTACGGCCAACAGGTCACGCGGGATCTTGTCGGATCGCTTGCGGAACAAAACATTCCCATCGTATCCGGACTTGCGCTGGGCATTGACGGCATCGCGCACGAGGCGGCGTTGGAACGAGATGGAATTACGGTCGCCGTTCTCGCAGCAGGGCTTGATCAGATCTACCCGAGCATGCACGCGGGGCTGGCAGAACGGATTGTGGGGCGTGGCGGCGCACTGGTTTCGGAATTCCCACCGGGCGTTCCTGCGCTGAAACACCATTTCCCGATTCGGAACAGGCTCATTGCCGGCATGACGAATGGCACGATGGTCACGGAAGCGCCGCGCTCATCAGGAGCATTGCTGACGGCGGAACTTGCACTTGGATATGACCGTGATGTGTTTGCTGTTCCCGGCGCAATCACCAATCCTGTGTCGGCGGGAACCAACCACCTGCTAAAACGAGGAGCGCAGGTCGTCACATGCGCTGATGATGTTCTCGCGGCATACCATTTGGAGCAGAAAACACAGCACTTGCCGCTGCCCGAGACGCTGACAGGAACAGAGCGAAATCTTCTCGCATTCTTTGGGCCAGAACCCCTGACAGTTGACCAACTCGTAAAAATGAGTACACTGGAAGCCAGCGTCGTGAATGCAACACTGACGCTTCTTCTCATGAAGGGCTGGATCGTACAACTTGATCCGGTGCATTATACGAAAGTCTGACCATGGCAAAAGGAACGAATTTAGTGATTGTCGAATCGCCGACGAAAGCAAAAACCATTACCAGGTTTCTCGGCAAGGATTTTACCGTCCTTTCCTCATTTGGCCATGTCCGTGATTTGCCGAAAAGCAAAATGGGCGTGGATATCGAGCATGATTTTGCTCCGCAATATGTGGTGCCGCGGGACAGCCAAAAGAACGTTACTGCGCTGAAAAAAGCGGCACAGAAGGCCCAAACGATCTATTTCGCAACGGATGAAGACCGCGAAGGCGAGGCTATTTCCTGGCATTTAGTGGAACTCTTGAAGCCGAAAAAGGGCCAGATCAAACGGATCACGTTTCATGAAATCACAAAGGAAGCGATTGATGAAGCGCTAAAAAATCCGAGAGCCATTGATCTGCGGCTTGTGGACGCCCAGCAAGCACGTCGGATTTTGGACCGTTTGGTTGGTTATGAACTTTCTCCTTTCTTGTGGAAAAAGGTCGTCAAAGGGCTGTCTGCCGGACGCGTGCAATCGGTTGCCGTACGTTTGATTATCGAGCGTGAACGGGAAATCCAGGCTTTTCAACCGCAGGAGTATTGGACGATAGAGGGCCAGTTCCAAAAGGAGGGTTCGGAACCATTTACGGCAAAGCTTCATGCAATGGCAGGCAAGACGCTTGACAAGTTTGCGATTCCAAACAAAGTGGAGGCAGAAAATATTCTTGCCGCAGTCAAAGATGAGCAGTATCACGTCGCAAGCGTCGAACGACGCCAGACAAAAAAAGCTGCTCCGGCTCCGTTTACGACATCAACGTTGCAGCAGGAAGCAAACAGGCGTCTTGGCTTTTCGTCGCAGCAGACTATGCGGCTCGCGCAACAGTTGTATGAAGGCGTCGAGATTCCCGGCGAGGGTTCGGTCGGCCTTATTACGTACATGAGAACTGACTCGTTGAACTTGGCTGAGAAATTTCTGGCCGAAGCAGCAGGATACTTGCGTTCCAGCCTGGGGGAACAATACGCGTTGCCGGAACCGAGAAAGTTCAAGACAAAATCGAAGGGGGCGCAAGAAGCGCACGAAGCCATCCGTCCAACCGAAGTGGTACGGACGCCGGATTCTGTCGCGCAGTATTTGGAACCGCGGCAAAAACGGTTGTACGAACTCATCTGGCAGCGCGCCGTGGCAAGCCAGATGCCGGACGCGCAGATGGAAGCAACAACGGCGGATGTAAACACCAAACAGAACGATTACACATTCCGCGCAACAGGCTCAGTCATTAAATTTGACGGATTTTTGAAAGTCTATCCTTCGGGAGTCAAGGAAAACGAGTTGCCGGTATTGGAACAGAATGATCCCGTGAAGGCGCTGGAAATTCAGCCGCTGCAGCATTTTACGGAACCGCCGGCGCGCTTTTCCGAGGCAACGCTGATTAAAACGCTGGAAGAATACGGGATCGGAAGGCCTTCGACGTACGCGCCGACGATTGCCACGATCATTGCCCGAAATTATGTGGAACGCGAAGAGAAACGCCTGAAACCAACCGAGATTGCGTTTGTGGTCAATGATTTGCTTGTCGCGCATTTTCCGGAAATTGTTGACTACCAGTTTACGGCGCAGATGGAACAGAAACTTGACGATATCGCGATCGGCGAAAAAGAATGGGTTCCCGTTATCCGCGAATTTTACGAGCCGTTTAAAAAACATCTTGGAGTCAAGGAACAAGAAATCGACAAGAAAACGCTGACCGAAGAAGCAAGCGATGTTGTGTGTGAAAAATGCGGCAAACCGATGGTGATTAAGATGGGGCGGTTTGGAAAATTTCTTGCCTGTACGGGCTATCCGGAATGTAAAAACACAAAACCGCTTGCTGAAAACGGCAAGGACGCTGCCCCGGCAGAGGTAACCAACGAAACCTGCGATTTGTGCAGCAAGCCCATGGTCATCAAGCGCGGACGGTTTGGAACGTTTCTCGGTTGCTCCGGCTATCCGGAGTGCAAAGGCATCAAACGCATCGACAAAAAAACCGGCGTCACCTGCCCGGAGTGCAACAAAGGCGACATTGTGGAACGAAGGTCGCGTGGCGGCAGAACATTTTATTCCTGCAACCGCTACCCCGACTGCAAGTTTGCATTGTGGTCAAGACCCGTCGTCGGCCCTGACGGCAAGGCAATGAAATGTCCAGACACTGGCGATTTGCTCGTCTACGGAAAAGCGGGAACGACGGTGTGTTCGAATAAAACCTGCAAATACACAACGTCGGTTCCAGAGCCGGAAACACAGAAAGCGACGTGAAGCGCCTCCAGCGCTCATATGCGGAGTTCCAGCCTTTTGGGGAGTTGAGGAGTAGTATAGGATTTTTTATGCCATAATGGTAACTGAAACCTCAAAACTCCGCTACAAAGAACGGAGTCTTGCTTATCATTGGTTCGAAAACTCAGCTAAGACGCTCTGTCCATACATGCCTGATAATCGGTGGTTGTCTGCCATATTGCCTGTGGAATAGACATATGGACGCAGCCTGGACCAAATCGTATATCATTGCTCACTTCAGTCTCGCTGTATCCGCCGTAGACTTCCGCATCTGTGTAAATAATCTGTTTGAGTGCGTCAACTCCTCGTCCTAAACTTTTCATAAGCTTCCTGACGCTGATCATTACAGTACCCTCCTGGCCGTGTTTCGCAGATGTCCGGACAACGCCATATCGGAATATGCTGGCATTGACCATGGATCGGTATTTTGTGCCTTTGTACCCTGAGAGAACGGGACGTGGCATGGCAGACGCTGACTGCAGCATCCGAAGCATTATTTGCTGTTCGTAGTTTGCTTCGGTCGCAAATGGTTTGTTTGGAAAAAGCTTTCCTGACTGGAACTTCTTGTCGGCATTGTAGTCGGGAACGGTAAACTCAAGGTAATTATTTCCCCATGCCGAGAGTGAGAAGTTATAGACGTCATCAGTTATGGTTGCCGTCGTGCCAGCGCCATCGGTCCTTTGGCCCGAAGCGCCAAGTTTTGCCGTGATGGTTCCTGACGGCTGGCTGCCGAGGTTTGTGGCATACAGTCGGACTTTTTCGCCAGGGAGAACATAAGATTTATCGAGAACGGTGTATTGAAGGTTGGAACGCGCCGTTCTTGTAGAATAACTTACGCTGACAACTCCGCCGGGCACATAATCCAGATACTGTGAAAGTGTTGTGCTGTTATACTCGATCCAAAAAGTATACTCTGTATCCGCAGCAAGTGCATTGGCTGTTCCGCACCAGTTTCCATTGCCGCCGGTTGTCAGATTGCTTGGACTCACGCTCAACTGTGACGTCGACACTCCGGCCACTTGATAGGTGAACTTTGGACTGATCGACGTTGAAGCATCGGCAGTATTCCAGCAAAGACGAATTTGTTCGGTATCTGCCTGCCGGACCGTGATGTTACTCACAAAAGATGTTGCCGCATGTACGCTGCGTCCTGCCATAACTAATACGGCAAAGCCTAAGGCGATTCCCAACGACATTATCACGCTTTTTTTGATAGCCATAGTAATTTTTTACAATTGAAACAAACAGGGAAAGTATACATGGAACACCACTGATCGACAATGGGATAACTCGTAACTACCCACCATTTCCCAGTGCATACCGCGGATTCCCCGAGTGAAGAAT
>CAYINT010000082.1:0-4830 GCA_964364875.1 uncultured Gammaproteobacteria bacterium
TCATTGTACCGCGAAAGGCCAAGATACGCTAAGGAGATGTGTGAATATCAGTAACACTTACTTCTTGCGAAGCTCTTCAAGTTTTTTCTGGATGTCGGTATTGGACGGATTGAGTTTTTTGACGACTTCCAACTCTGTGATAGCAAGATCAACCTTATCTTTTTTCTCGTAGTACTCGGCAAGGCGGAAGTGCGCGTCAGAGTTTCCCGGGAAAAGGCTTGTGATCCGCTGAAAATATGCGGCCGCATCGTCATCGCGCCCGTCAAGACGGTAATTTTCGGCCAGGTTGAACAAAGCGTCAGTATTATTTGGATTGTCCTTGGCAACCCGCTCAAGCATGGTGACAGCGTCTTTCGCGTTGCCTTCCATGCGCAGCGCAAGCGCAATGTTCAGCCTCGCTTCAACATAATTCGCTTTCAGGTCGGTCGCTTTTGTAAAAGCGTCCTTAGCGCTTTTCAACGAAGCCTTTGCGTCGTCGGGAAGCGGTGCGGTGTTGTCCTTTTCCGTTGCTGAGGCTTGCTGTTGTTGTGCGACGGCGAGATAGTACTGCCCAAGTTTAAGAAACAGCTGTGGATTGGTCGGTTCCCGGTCAATCGCGCTCTGCAGCGCGTCATGTTGGGCCTGGCTTATCTGCCCGCTGAAGTTGTCGATAGAGCGATATACGTCCGCTAATACTTCGTGTGATCCGGCATAGGCATAGTAATGATCGGCGCCGGTTTCTGCGGATGCCACGGCAGCCGTTAGATATGTCTGGATTTGCGCGAGATCCGGCTTGTCGGATTGCGCAGCAAGTTGCGCTTGCACGACAAGGTTTTGCGCCAAACTGAAATAGGTTGATGGCTCGTAGGAGTTGAGGCTTATGGAAGACGCAAGTTTGCCCCGTATGGCATCAAGGCTTTGAGTGCGGCGGACGAGATCCTGCGCCTGCGCAATTTGAACGTCTGCCCACCAAAATCGTCCTAAAAAGTACACAAGCACGATGCCGACAATGACTGCCGCAGAAAAGCCGATTGACGGGAGAAACGACATGGTCTTCGGAGTATCAGCGTCTTCGATGATTGAGGGTTCTTGTTTGCGCTGCAACACAACGCTAAAGCCAAGAAACATCCAGAGTAAAAACGCAAGGAAAAAGTTACTCGGCGCGAGAAACAGCAGGCCTGCAAGAAGTAACCCTCCTGTCGTGACGCCCAAACGGTACCACCAGTACGGATCACTCCATGAAGCGCGGACCAAGTCTTTCACTATTGTCCACAAGAATAAAACAATCAACACAGCAAATGCCAGCATTCCGAGAATACCAACCGTTGCGACGAGCTGAAACCACTCATTGCTCGATTTCAAGAACCGAACATTCCATAGTGCGGTATTGTTATAACTTTGCGGCCGGTATTTGGCAAAATCAACGTCATAGGTTTCCGGACCGCTTCCGAGGATTGGCCGATGCCGCAGAGTGGAAAGCGTTGTCTGCCATCCGACGCGGGCAGGAAGAATAACGTCCCCGGGAATACTTGCGCGCAATAATCGCTGTGTGTTGATCAGCAAGCCGAGCAGCGAGAGGCCGATAAGCACCGTGGGAAGCAGTAGCCAGAGCGGTTTCATTTCTTTTGCCGCTGCGTTGAGAAACACCATAAGGGCGACAAGGCCGATGATCACGGCGTACCATGCAATTGCCTGATCGTAGACCATGATGAGGAAGAAGCAAAGAAGGGAGAGAAACGCAAGCACAATTCGGAGTATTCGGCGTTTATTTGCCAACACCTTGTAAAAACTCAGCAAACCAAGAACGGCAAGATACACCGTAAAGACAAGCGGCGAGCCGGTTGCCGCATTAAAGGTTACGACTTTCGCAAATTGCCAGGGGAAAATGGAGATGCTGAAGACTTGAAGGAAGTTGAAAAGGACAAGAAGCGCGCCCGACAGAAGCACCGCGCTGAAGTAAAACGTGAGTTGTTCACGGCGGACGGTTTGGACAATGAGTTGGAAAAACAACGCGAAGAACACAATACTGAGAAGCGTATTGCCGACATACCCGCTTATGCCGATGAGGCTCCGGTAGTGAGAAACCGAGAAGATGGTGGCAAGCAATGAAAGGAGAACAAAAACGGCAAGCGGATAGTCATACGGCGTGCGAAGCCAACGGTGGGTTCGCAGGAGTATTGCTTTCAAAAACCATGTAATCCCTGCGATGAGAACAAGGATATAAAAGAGGAGAGCTTTATTCAGTTCAAGCGGATCGGTGTTCCATGGCCAAAAAAAGATCGGCACGAAAAAAAGCGCCAGCCACAAACACCACGCAATAACACGATCATATGGGTCGTTTGGTGTGGCGGGTTTCTTACGAAGCCCGCGGAAAATTCGTTCAGCCATGGCGGTCTGTTGATGTTAATTGTTGAATAAGCGCGTTGAGTTCTTCACGGGAGTAATAGGTGATTGTTATCGAGCCCCCGTCTTTATTTTTGTGGATCGCTACTTTCGTGCCCAGTGCTTGTTGAAGAGCCAGTTCGTTTGCCCGCAGGTCAGGATCGCCGGTCGCATGCCGTTTTGCCTTTTTGCTGGAATGCCGGATTCGTACCAAGGCTTCGCTGGCGCGGACGCTGAGCTGCTTCTGGAGCATTTCCTCAAGAAGCCTCCTCTGCTCAGCCGGATCATCGACGCTGAGCAAAAGCTTTGCATGGCCAGCCGATAACGCACCCTGAAGTATAGCCTGCTTCGCGGACTCAGGCAAATTTCTCAGCCGCAAGGAATTGGCCACATAACTTCTGCTTTTGCCGACCTGTTTCGCAACTTGTTCCTGCGTCGCATTGAACTCATCAACAAGCCGCTGATACGCTTCGGCTTCTTCAAGCGGATTGAGGTCTTCGCGTTGCAGGTTTTCGACAAGCGCAAGTTCCAGTTGCTGCTGTTTATTCACGTCGCGGATCATGACAGGAAGCGTCGTCAGCCCCGCTGCTTTTGCCGCTTGGTATCGCCTCTCCCCGGCAATGATTTCGTATCCGCCGTTTTTGCGCATAACAACAAGCGGTTGCAGAATGCCATGCGCTTTCACGGAAGCAATGAGTTCCGCTAGCCCTTCCTGCGCAATGGAAGAACGCGGTTGATTCGGATTTGTGCGGACATCGGCAAGCGGGATTGTATGGACGCCTTCGTGAGCCGGTGGAACGTTTGTTGTTCCCGGCGAATAGCTGATTGGCGGAACTTGGCGGTTGCTGATCAATGAACCGAGTCCGCGGCCTAACGGTGAACTTGTCATAAGGAAAGATTGATAAACGCGAGCGTATTTGCTTTTGACTTCATACTCGTATTGTTTCGCGCTCGAGAAATTCTCGCGTCAGGCGCTCGTACGCTTTTCCGCCTTTGGAGCGTGCGTCATAATCAAGGATGGATTGCCCATAGCTGGGCGCTTCGGCCAAACGAACATTACGCGGAATGACGGTTCGGTAGATATGCGCCGGAAAATATTGGTAGATTTGCTGGAGAACCGCGCTACTGAGCTTGTTACGGTCATCGTACATGGTCAGCACTGCTCCGTGCAACCCTAAAGTCGGCTTCAAATTTTGCTGCACAAGCTGAATTGTTTTCAGGAGATGCGACAGGCCTTCCAGGGCGTAATATTCGCACTGAATCGGGATGAACGCTTCATCGCCGGCAACCAGCCCGTTGATGGTCAGGAGGCCAAGCGACGGCGGACAATCAATAAGGATGTAATCGTAGTTCGGTTTCAGCTGCGCCAGCGCGTCATACAGGCGGAACTCCCGGCGTTCCATGGGAACAAGCTCAACATTCGCGCCCGCCAAATTCAGCGACGACGGCATGACATGGTATCCTTCCTGCCGCGTTGCCTGAATAACTTCGTGCGGTTGTTTGGCGCCAATCAGCACTTCATACACGCCGGCAGGAACGTTCTCGACACCCACGCCCAGTCCCGATGTCGCATTGGCCTGCGAATCAATATCAACAAGAAGAACGCGCTTTCCTTCTTTTGCGAGGAACGCGCCAAGATTCACCGCCGTTGTGGTTTTTCCAACTCCTCCTTTTTGATTAACGACGGTGAGTATCTTTGCCATGAAAAAAAACTTGCTCCGCGTTAAGTATAGCAGACGTAATGTCCAAGAACAATGGAAGGGAGTGTCGTCCTGAGCCTGTCGAAGGATGGGAATGGATTGACAAAGCCGGGTTCAATCGCTAGGATAGATTCGCTCTGCTATGTTGATTGCGCGCCGCCGTGGTGGAACTGGCAGACACGCAGGACTCACCCGGAACCACAAGGGGTTCTGGGTGCCCAGCGCCCGATGTGGTGCTGGGCAAAATCACCGGCATTCAATGCACTACGTCTATGTATTACAGGATTCACTAAATGCCCGACTGTACATTGGTCGTTCAGATGATCTCAAAAGAAGACTACGAGAACATGCTGCAGGAAAAGTCTGGACAACCAAACGCATGCATAATCCTCGATTAGTCTTTTATGAGGCATTCCAAGGAAAGGAAGATGCCATCCGTCGAGAGCGGTATTTTAAAACAAGCAAAGGTAAATCAAGTCTTAAACAAATAATTAGGGTATCACTGCAAAATCATTGATAGCTGATGCCGCGGTGGCAACAGATCGTATGACGGGCGAGTGGCGGAACTGGTATACGCGTAGGTCTCAAAAACCTATGGGAGCAATCTCATGAGGGTTCGACCCCCTCCTTGCCCACCACAAAAACTGTTGGACGACTCACCCTGAACCACAATGGGTTCAGGGTGTCCAGCACCCAACGCGGTGCTGGACAAAATCCTGTGAGGGCAACCTCATGAGAGTTCGATTCCGACCGGCGGCACCAATACAGA
>CAYINT010000083.1:0-3144 GCA_964364875.1 uncultured Gammaproteobacteria bacterium
ACTTCATGAACTGGACTACGCACACTTTCATTCCAGCGCCGTACGCTCGGATAGCGATGCCTATTGCTGCGGTTGTTTTGCCCTTGCCATCGCCATAGTAATAGAGAACCAAGCCCCGCGGCTTTGGTGGAATTGTGAAATGTTTGCGGAATTTGGCGCGGTCGAATGTTTCCATGATTACAGACAGCACCCCGTCCGAGCGACGCTCGGCCACCCCTCCTCAATTGAGGAGGGGCGATCCCGCCTTTGGCGGGATGGGGTGGTTTATGAGCACCCGCTCGTCGCTCCCCTCGACTCCGCTCGGGATGCAACACATCTCATGAACATCCGGAGGTTGCACCGCAATTCGTGCACTTATAGCACGCCGCGTTGCGTACCATGATGGATCCGCAGCTGGAGCAAGCCGGCGCGTCTTCCTGATTAATGAAGGCAAGTTTTTGCTGCGCTTGTGCGGCTGCGGTGTCTCCGGTGCCGTTCTCGACCATCGGCTTTACGGGTTCCTGTATCGCTTCGTGCACTTCTTCTGTCGGAAGGAACTTCTTGGCCATCCAGCGGAAGATATAGTCAACGATGGATTTTGCAATCGGAATATCGGCGTTGCCCGTAAAGCCGGACGGTTCAAAGCGCATGTGCGAGAACTTATTGACGAGCGTCTTTAACGGAACGCCGTATTGCATACCGATCGAGACCGACGTCGCAAACGCGTCCATAAGACCGGAAATCGTGGAACCCTGTTTTGCCATCGTCACAAAGATTTCGCCGGGCGTCTTGTCGTCGTAGAGTCCGACAATCAGGTAACCTTCATGGCCGGCGATGGAGAATTTGTGCGTGATGGATTGCCTCTCATCGGGCAGGCGGCGGCGGACCGACCGCGTTACAGCAATGGAACCTTGCAATTTCTGTTCCTTGTCGTCATTTTTTGTGGACAACGGTTGCGTGCGCTTAGAACCATCGCGGTAGATGGCAAGCGCTTTGAGGCCGAGCTTCCACCCCTCAATGTAGACATCCATGATATCCTCCACTGTCGCGTCTTTCGGCATGTTGACGGTTTTGGAAATCGCGCCGGAGATAAACGGCTGTGTCGCACCCATCATCTTGATGTGGCCGCTGTAATGAATAAACCGTTTGCCGTTGACCGGCTGAAAGGCGCAGTCAAACACGGGGAGATGCCCTTCTTGCAAATGCGGCGCGCCTTCGATTGTGCCCTGCTCATTGGTGTAGGCAATGATTTCTTCGATCTGTTTGTCGTTATAGCTGAGCTTTTTCAAGGCAAGCGGCACGGTATTGTTGACGATTTTCATGACGCCGCCGCCGACAAGATTCTTGTACTTGACGAGCGCGATGTCGGGCTCGATGCCGGTCGTATCGCAATCCATAAGAAAGCTGATTGTTCCCGTCGGGGCAAGCACGGACATTTGCGAGTTGCGCACGCCATGTTGTTTTGTCAGGTGCAACGCGTCGCTCCACGATTCTTCTGCCGCGCGAAAGAGCTCTCCAGAAACAAGCTTGCGGTCAATCATGTCGACGTGATATTTGTGCTTGGCTATGACGTTGATCTGCGCTTCTTTGTTTGCTTCAAATCCTTCATATGGGCCAACCACGGATGCAATGCGCGCCGACTCTGCATACGCTTCGCCGGTCAGAATCGCCGTGATGCTTGCGGCCACTGCCCTGCCTGCGTCCGAGTCGTATGGCAATCCCCACGCCATAAGGAGCGCGCCGAGGTTTGCGTAGCCGAGGCCGAGTTCCCGAAAGGCTTTTGCGTTTTTCGTAATGGACGGTGTCGGATAACTGGAAAATCCCACCGCAATTTCCTGCGCGAGAATCATGACATCAATCGCTTTCTTGTATGCGGGAACATCAAAACTCCCATCTGTGCGCAGGAACTTCATAAGGTTGATCGAGGCAAGATTACATGCCGAGTTGTCAAGGTGCATGTATTCAGAACATGGGTTGGAACCGTTAATTCTTCCTGCATTCGGGCAGGTGTGCCACGCGTTGACCGTTGTGTCGTATTGCATGCCAGGATCACCGCACACCCATGCCGCTTCCGCGATCTGGCGAAGAACGTCCCGCGCTTTGAATGTGTCAATGGTTTCGCCGGTCATCACGGCTTTGGTCTGGAACTCGCGGTCGCGCAGCACGGCTTGCATAAAGTCGTCCGTGACGCGGATTGAATTGTTGGCGTTTTGGAATTGAATGGATTTCCAGGCTTCTCCGTTGAGGGACATATCATAGCCCTGCTCGCCAAGCGCCCAGGCTTTTTTTTCTTCAACTTCTTTGGAATGAATAAATTCGACGATATCCGGATGGTCAACATTGAGAATAACCATTTTTGCTGCGCGCCGCGTCGTTCCGCCGGACTTAATGGAACCGGCTGAGGCGTCTGCGCCGCGCATAAAGGAAACCGGGCCCGAAGCGAATCCGCCGCCCGAGAGCTGTTCTTTCGAGGAACGGATGGAGGAGAGGTTAATCCCGGATCCGGAACCGCCCTTAAAAATCATCCCTTCCTCTTTGATCCATTCCAGAATGGATTCCATGTCGTCTTTGACCGAAAGAATGAAACACGCCGAGCATTGCGGATGTTCTTTGACGCCGACGTTAAACCAGACCGGGCTGTTAAACGCGGCTTTCTGGAACACAAGAAGGTGCGTCAGTTCCAAGCGGAACACTTCTGCCTCTTCGTCCGTCGTAAAGTATCCTCCATCAAGGCCCCAGCGCGCCATCGTATCGGCAACGCGTGAAACCATTTGCTTGACGCTGCGTTCCCGCTCCGGCGATCCTTGCCGTCCGCGAAAGTATCTCGAGACGACAACATTGGTGGCAAGCTGCGACCAGGTTTTGGGAAACTCTACGTCTTGTTGCTCAAAGAATACTTTGCCGTCGTCGGTTCCGATCTTTGCCTCGCGCAATTCCCACTCAATTTCATCATACGGATGGACGCCTTCGCGCGTAAAAAAACGCTCCGCCTTGATTCCGCGCTCCGGCCGGGGCTGTTGCGGAACATTCGTCTGCTCTGTCGTTGGTAAGGCTTCTTTCGCTTGCGTCTGCTGGAGCATGGAGGATGGTTGGGATTCCATAGGTAATGTTGTTTACTTGGTTTTTTTGCGGATGGAATGTTGGGAGCTGCTTCGCTTGGCATAC
>CAYINT010000083.1:3154-4769 GCA_964364875.1 uncultured Gammaproteobacteria bacterium
TGCCAATCGGGACTGAACGGGGCGGGCGATGCGGGAACCGGACGTGCCGCGAGTGGCAGGCGAACGCGGCTTGGCGCGGCTTCGTTGTTGTTGGTGTTGTCGTGCGGGCGCCAAACGGACGCGCGCGAGCTGCGCCAGTTCCCGCTGGAACGTCGCGACATCTTCAAATGATCGGTACACGGAGGCAAACCGGATGTACGCAACCGAATCAAACCGTTTCAGCCGACGCATGACGATTTCCCCAAGGGAGCGCGAGGTGATTTCTGTTTTCTGAAGGTGCTGGATATCGCGTTCTATGCGATTGACGAGTTTTTGGAAGTCGTCCTTTGTGTAGGGGCGTTTTTCAACTGCTTTTTTTAAACCGCTCTCTAATTTTTCCCGGCCATAGGGTTCTCGCCTGCCATCGCGCTTGATGACGCTCAGGTTGAGAATTTCCGCTTCTTCATAAGTCGAGAACCGAAAGCCGCATTTCACGCATTCACGGCGCCGTCGGATGGCAAAACCCTCGGAGGAGAGCCGGGAATCCGTGACTTTTGTATCAGGCGCCAGACAGACTGGGCATTTCATGTTGGGTTTTCAGAAGAACAGGGACAAACGATAATACCGTCCTGCCAGCATAGCGGTGCATGATTGTATCCCGCTACTAGATCTAGTAGTCAGCCCACCCATCGTACAACAATATCTAGTAGTGGGTCAACAAATCAAAAACCGGCCGTTTTTGCCGATCTGGTCTTTGGAAGGCACTTTTTTGTGGATAACTTTGGTGAAAGCACCACAGCCGAGATTGCGCGACTTCAGCTATGCGTTCGTCTGAGGTGGGATCACATCATTTTCTTGCGGATAAACGCAGGAATCTCGAGATCTTCTTCCGGTGGCTGTTTGGGCCGGTCAGGCTGATTCGACAATGGCCGTGGAGTCGGGCGTTGCTGCGATTCTGCCGGAGTCGGCTGCCCCGTCGGCGTCGTTTCTATCGTTGTCGGAATATTCAAAAAAGGCTGGCCAAATGGTCCCATGCGCTGCGATTCAATCTTCTTTGCGGGTTTTGCTTTGACGCCAAACCCCGTCGCGATCACCGTGATCTTTAGGTCATCCTCCATGGTTTCATCAATCACAGCGCCGAAGATGATCTTTGCATTCGGATCCGAGGAAGCTGTGATAATCTTTGCCGCTTCGTTGACTTCGTACATGGAAAGCGTCGGACTGCCGGTAACAAGGAAAAGAATGCCTTTTGCGCCGTCAATGGAAAGCTCCAAAAGCGGGCTGTCAATGGCGTTCTTGGCAGCTTCGACAGCGCGATTCTCGCCGGTACCGCGGCCAATACCCATCAGCGCGGAACCTGCATCCTGCATGATCGCTTTGACGTCCGCAAAATCAACATTGATGAGCCCGGGAACGGTAATAAGGTCGGCAATGCCTTCCACGCCTTGCCGCAGGACATCATCGACAATCGAGAACGCGTCGAGAAGCGAAGTTTTTTTGTCAATGATCTGCAGCAACCGCTCGTTGGGTATCGTGACAATGGTGTCGACGTTTTCGGTAAGGTCATTGAGACCGGCATCGGCAATGGCTTTCCGTTGCGCTCCTTCAAAGGCAAATGGCCTTGTCACCACGGAAA
>CAYINT010000084.1:0-4729 GCA_964364875.1 uncultured Gammaproteobacteria bacterium
GCGAAACGTCTCCATCCTTGCAGTGGAGCGGTACGGAGGATTTTTTCGGGAACGCATTCTACTTCGAAAGCAAATCACAAGATGATACCGGCGGTATCGTGAGCTACGATGACGCGATCACGTTCCAAGCAACAGCCTACCGGCTTTTCAGCGACCACCCTGTTCGGTACGCGCGGAGCATCCGCGGCGTGTGGCCCAACCTTTTCGCTGCCGTGCAGACGAACTGGACCACGGTATATTACAAGGAGATGTAAGAGGCGCGCGCTGTTTGATGAATCGATCGGGGGCGTACGGAGGATGACAGACGCTCCCAGAACGGGCCAGTGTAACGTCAAGTCCAGCTACCACGACTTGCAGACTGAGTCGTTCTATGCTATACTGATTATAGAAAGACGGAAAAGGGGTATTTTACTAAATCTTTGTTCGTGCCCACCATGCAAACAATCATCGCAAAAATAACAACAAAGTCCAGTATTCGCAGAATCAACCGCGCGGCAAGCACCCTCGTCATCGTCTCTTTGCTTTCCACGATGCTGCTGCCTATCGCGATTCAGCCGGTGAAGGCGGCAACCTTAACCTCCATCAAAGACACGCTTTCCACAGTGAAAGCAAGCACTGTGGCAGACCACACGTTTACCTTTACCACGCCAACGGGCGTGGGTGCCGGACAGACCATTATCTTAACTTTTGAATCCTTCAACCCTTCAGCGCTGGCCTTTGGTGACGTGGACTTTACTGATGACGGCGTTGATTTGGTGCTTGCCGCCACGGCGTCAGGAGCGAGCTGGGGCATTGCCACCTCCAGTTCGGCCGTCACCATTACCTCGGGCACCGCCACGATTGCCGCAGCGTCCGTTATTACGGTTGAACTCGGCCTGAATGCCACTTTTGGCGTTGCGGGTGACACACAGATTACGAATCCCGCTGCCGGCAACTACGACATTGATTTTACCGGCACGTTTACCGATACCGGCGCTGCGTCGGTGTCCATTATCGCCAATGATGTCGTCAACATCACGTCCACCGTGGATGAGTACGTGACGTTTACCGTCTCCGACCTCACGATCGGCTTTGGCACCCTTTCCACCACAACGGGCCGTTGGGCAACTGGCGATGCACTCGGCGGTGACGCATCGGGCACAACGCCAACAGCTGCCCACACCATGACGCTGGCGACCAATGCGCGCAGCGGCTGGGCGATTACCTACAAAGGCGCGACGCTCACGAGCGGTTCCGATACAATTACCGATGCGGCAACGATTGATGAAGACAGTGACGGCACGCCAGGCTCGGAGCAATTCGGCATCTCCGCAAGCACCGACGGCAACTCGACGATCGCAGCGGGGTACTTGCGCGACGCAGTTGCAGACTTTGACTACGTCGTGAGTACCACCACCACGCTTGTTTCCGAAGCGGCTGGCACCGCAACAGAAACGATCAGTGCTTCGTATCTCGCAAACATCACCACCACCACAGAGCCGGGCAGCTACTCCACAAACATCACGTACGTTGCGACGGCAACATTCTAAACCAACTACCAACTTTCAACAATCAACAAGGATCGCCCCCGCTTTGTTGGAAGTTGATTGTTGGGAGCGCAGCGCGCTGGTAGTTGACGGCACAACGTGTTGAAACCAAAACCCATGTTCCGAATTAAAATCACTTTCATTCTCCTCGCAGCACTACTCGTTGGTGCAGGGTTTTTTGTTCGACAAGAAGCGCAGGCAATAACCTTGGTTCCGCCAAGCCTGGAGTATGTCGCAAAGCCCGGGGAATCGGTTGAAGGGATCATGAAGCTCATCAACGAAGAGGGTGAGACGAAAACACTGTACGTTTCCACGGCAAACTTCACGGCAAAGGGAGAAACAGGCACGCCCGATTTTCAGTTTGATGTACCCAGTTCGAATCTTGCGTCATGGATAACCGTGGGTACGCAGGAACTGACGCTTGAATCGCAGCGGACGCAGCAGGTTCCCTTTACGATCACTATTCCTGAGACTGCGGAACCCGGCGGGTACTACGCCGGCATCTTTTTCGGCACACAGCCTTTGCAGAACACGGGAGCGGGACAAATCGGCATTGGCTCGAAGATCGGCACGCTCATCATTCTCCGCGTCGAGGGTGAGATTTTTGAGTCTGCAACAATCGAGGAATTCGGCTTTGACGTAGCGAAATCGAAGTTCAACCGTCTTCCCCTCAACTTTATGCTACGCATGCGCAACAACGGCAATGTCCACGTCCGTCCAACCGGCACCGTCACCGTGCGAAACATGCTTGGCGGCGAAAGCGTCAGCTTGCTGATGAACCAAGCGCATGGGGCAGTCCTTCCCAGCAGCATCCGTCGTTTTGAAGCGCTTTGGAAGAAACAGGCCGACACGCAAAAACAGGGCGACTTCTTTCAGGAACTCGGCCGGGAGTGGAAGAACTTCGGCCTTGGCAACTACACCGCGACGGCGACCATGGAATTTGGTCAGCAAAAACAGGTACTTACCGCAAGTACATCCTTCACCATCTTTCCGTGGCGGGTTCTCCTCATTAGCGTGTTCGTCCTCATCCTTGTCATTCTCCTGCTTGTTTTCCTCATCCAGCAGTATAATGCGATGATCATCAAGCGGGCGCTGCGCAACAAGGGTTCGTAATATCATCGGCGGACGATCCATGCTGGAGATACTGCGCCACCGAACAAGTTTTCTCACACTCAGCGTGATCGTGGTTGCGGCAGCGGTTTTTTTCTTTTCCGCTTTGGTGCAGGCGGCAAACGTGTCCGTCACCGCGACGGTTGCTGGTACGACACCCCCGGCACAACAACTGCCAACAATTGAGTTACATGGATATGCAACGCCGAAGGCAACACTGACCGTACAACGGGGCACGCTCACGGTAGCCACAGGTACTGCGGACAACAACGCGGAATTTTCTTTCACGCTGACTGATCAGCCGGTCGGTCAGCAAACATATACCGTCTATGCTGTTGATATCAACGGTCATGCGCTGGCACCTATCATTTTTGTGTTTACGTTGAGCGAGAACACGACCACCATTGTCACTGGCGCATTCCTTGGTCCCTCTATTTCCATCGATAAAGAAGCGGTGAAGCTCGGCGAGCCCGTTGTTGTCTCCGGAATTACCGTTCCAGGCAGTACCGTAACCTTGACCGTCAATTCTATCCGCGCATTCTCGTACAACGCGATGGCGGGCAGTGATGGCGCGTGGTCTAAGATACTCGACACCACCAATCTTGGCGTCGGCAGCCATTCCGCGAAAGCGCGCGCGGTCACGTCGTCCAATACCGTATCATCATACAGTACGGAAATCAGTTTTGCCGTCAATCCCCTTGAGAAGTGCGATGGCAAAAAGACGGCCGACCTCAACTGCGACGAGCGTGTCAATCTCACAGACTTCAGTATCTTGCTCTACTTTTGGAAGAAGACAAATCCGGCAAACGCGCGCGCTGACATCAACAAAGACGGCATTGTGTCGATTGTTGATTTTAGTATCATGCTTTACCAATGGACAAATTAAAAATTGGCATCGTTAGTCTGTTTTTCACATTCCTTTTTTCAGGAAATGTTTTCGCCGCCGACCCGAATCTTATCATCGCGCCGCCGATTGGATTAATACGGACGGGTGATACCATTGCAATTACCATTCGTGTTGACAGCGGCGGCGAAAACATGAATGCCGTGGAAGGCGCGCTGTCGTACCCTGCCGACCGGCTGCAATTTGTCCGCGCTGATCTGGAGCAGTCAATTTTGACATTGTGGACCGAGGAGCCCGCAGCGGATACGGCAAACGGAATGATTACGTTTACCGGCGGCCGGCCAGGAGGCATTGTGGCTGAGAATGCCGCGCTTTTTACGGTATATTTTGAAGCGTTGGAAAGCGGCGATGCAACCCTATCATTTAACACGTTGCGTTCCGCGCTGTACGAACACGATGGCAACGGGACAAAAATCCCCATATCGCCAACGCCGGCAACGCTCACCATAACCGATTCCCTGGTCGAAGGAATACTTCTCCGTTCTTCCACGCATCCCACAGCGGACAGCTGGTCGCGCGGCCGCCGCATCGATGTAACTTGGTCAGCATTGCCTGAGACGATGTACTCCTATAATTTGAGCACAGACAGCCAGCGCGTTCCGGACGATGCACCGGAATCCGTGGTTGGCAATGTCGTGTATGAATCAATGCCTGACGGGATCTATTACTTCGTTATCAAGGATCGTCCTTCAGGCGGAAGCTGGTCTGCAGTCACGCAACGTCGGTTTCTGTTGGACACTACGCTACCAGAACCGTTCACTATCCTCCAACCTGATCCATCAACCGTGGATGGCGCTGAGATTATTGCATGGTCGACAACCGACGCGACTTCAGGAATCGCACGGTATGACCTGACTATCAACGGCAGTCAATCTGTTCCCGCACAAAGCCCGCTGACACTGGATCCTGCTTGGATTGGAAAAACGATAACCATTACCGCAGTCGATGCCGCGGGCAATATGCAGTCGGCCACATGGGAATATCGCGAGATCGAAACGCGGGGATTCTCGTTTCGCACTATCGCTCTTGCCGTTGGCGCACTCGTTCTTCTTGCAGCACTCGTAACGGCAGTGTTCTTGTTGCGACGAGGGAAACAGTGATCGTTGGCGATTTGTAACCCGGTCGGTCGCTGCCGACGTAACTACCCACCATTTCCCAGTGCATACCGCGGATTCCCCGAGTGAAGAAT
>CAYINT010000085.1:0-4668 GCA_964364875.1 uncultured Gammaproteobacteria bacterium
CCGCCCTTCTCACGCGGCTTTGGCCATTTTTTCGGCAGCGCGGTATCCCGCGCCGGGGGACTTCGGCCTCGACTTTGTCGCCGGGGGGCGCGCGACCCGCGCTACGCCTTCGGCCTCATGCTCGGCTGTGCCCCCGCCCGATCGCTCCCGCCTGGTTGCTATCAGGCGGACGGGCAGGTCGCGCTCGAAGCGGACGGGTCGAACTTGGCTCAAACGTGAAAGTTTCAGCGTTTCAGGCCAGCGGGGTCGTGGAGTATGCCTTCTGCAATAAGCATCGTATACGTCTCTCGCCGCTTTCGCCACAAATACTCAACAACTTTGCCGCGTACATACGTATTTGTGAGTCCGCATGAGTCTGCAAATGTTGTGATGCGGTAGATTGCATTGTCGACCAGCGCAGCATCGTTCACAAGAACCTCGATTTCTGCAACGGAGTAGGAAAAGTCGTCGTACTTCGCGTTGTCGATATCAATGCCAAAACTACCCCGCGTGTAGTGACGCCGCGTTGTTGTGCAGGTACAAAAAGGGAAATAGCTTTTTTCCTGCAGAATATCAGAAAGTGTTCCCGCATCCGGAAAATGCAAAAACGAGCGAATCTCTTTTTCGGTTTCTAGTTCGTTGTACTGTGTGGTGAGGTGATCCGCGGCGTGGCGTTGTCCAATTTTTAGTTCGAACACGCTGCCACGTTGACGCAACCAGAGGTCTTGGCGCATCAGTGTAAAGTTTTCGGTATCAAAGTACGTGTCCGTGTATGTCTTTTCTGAACGAAAGACGGCTTTATCCAGAAGCCTTGCTTGCTGTTCTTCCGTCAATAAAAACTTTCTCTCGACTTCTATCATGCGTTCGAAAGATATTCATGCAACGCGTACAGCGCACGGCCGCGGTGGGAAATAACACTTTTTTCTTCTGTTGACATTTCTGCGAAAGTTCTTGTTTCGCCGTCAGGAACAAAAATCGGATCAAAACCGAATCCGCCGGTTCCTTTCTGTTCCATCGCGACTTGTCCGTCAACACGGCCTTCGAAAAGCCGGATGGCGCGTTTCTGATCCACATACGCAACTACAGCCTTGAAGTATGCCGCGCGGCCGTGTTTCGGAGCATGTTCGAGCAGCGCAAGTATTCCTTCACAGTCCAGCGTCTCGAGAACGTAATGCGAATATACGCCGGGGAAACCTTTCAGCGCGACAACCGAAAAACCGGCGTCTTCCAAAAAGTACGGCGGTTCCACGACATTCAGTAATTGTTCCGCTTTGTGGCGGGCAACCTCCTCGATCGTATCAGCTTGGATTTCCACGACTTCGGCGGAGTGGACGAGAACAGTAAAGCCAAGTTTGCCCAACGCGGTTTGCGCTTCTGCAAGCTTTCCTTTGTTTGACGTGATGAATTTCAGTTCCATAGCACTACGTTGTTATTCCGAGCAGAGTGAGGAATCTCGTGGCAAGGGGATTCCTCCGCTTCGCGTTCGGAATAACGTTGCCCCTTTAACCCCGCCACTGCTTTTCTTCAAAGAAGACGGGACCCAGCTCTTCGAGTCTGAGCCCGAGGGCTTATCCCTCAGAGTCGAAGACTGAATGGCAGTGGTTAGTCTCCCCTTCTCTTTTCCTCCGCCTTGGGCGGATGATCCAAAAAGAGATGGGCGAATATTACTCCTTAATCCCGAGTTGTTTGCGGCGTTCTTGCATGGGATCGAGAACGCGCTTGCGAATCCGGATGGCTTTCGGCGTGACCTCAACAAGCTCATCATCGCCAATGTACTCCAATGCGTCCTCCAAGTCCATACTATGCGGCGCGTTAAAGTGTTCTGCCGAGCCTTCGCCCTTGGAGCGCATGTTGGAAAGTTGTTTTGTTTTGCAGACGTTAACGCGCAAATCGCCGGAGCGCGCATGCTGGCCAACAACCTGCCCCAGGTAGACAGGACTGCCAGCTCCGAGAAACATCATGCCGCGTTCCTGCGCGTTGAGCAATCCGTACAGATTCGTCGTGCCGCTCTCATGGACAACAAGCGAACCTTGTTCTCGCTCTTTCCATTCAGTCGCATCGGGCGCATACTCGTCAAACAATGTGTTCATGATGCCGAGGCCGCGCGTGTCCGTGAGAAATTCGCTTCGATAACCAAACAGTCCGCGCGTCGGAATGCGAAACACCAGCGAACTGATTCCGTTGTCGGTATGGATATCTTTTAGCTCTCCGTGTCTGCTGCTCAGTTTTTGGATGACCATTCCTGAATAGTCTTCAGGAACATCAAGAAAGACGCGCTCGTATGGAACAAACTTTTTTCCGTTGACTTCGTGGATGATAACCTGCGGACGCGAAACTTGCAATTCATGTCCTTCGCGGCGCAACCGTTCAATCAAGATTGCCAGGTGCAGTTCGCCGCGCCCCGAAACAATCCAGCTATTGTTTGGGCCGTCTTCCACGTGCAAAGCCATGTCAGTTTCAAGTTCCTTCATCAGACGTTCCTGAATTTGGCGGGATGTGGTAAACTGGCCATCTTTTCCGGCAAAGGGAGAGTTATTGACGCTGAAGGTCATTTTGACCGTCGGTTCATCAATGGCGAGAACAGGAAGCGCAACGGGATTTACCGCGTCGGCAATTGTTTCGCCAATCGTCACGTCAGGAATGCCCGAGATGGCGATAAGATCGCCGGCCAGCGCTTCTGTCGTTTCCACGCGTTCCAGTCCGCGAAAGGTCATCACCGAAACGACAGCACCTTTGTGTCTTTCGCCCTGCCGGTTGATATGCGCGATCGGTTGGTTGGCGCGCAGCGTTCCGTTATAGATTCTGCCAGTTGCAATCCGTCCTTTGTATTCATCGTTCCCGATCGTCGTCACCAGCATCTGCAGCGGTTTAGCCACATCGCCGGCCGGCGCTGGAACATGTTCTAAAATTGCTTCGAAGATCGGACTGATATCACGCATGGTTTGTACGTTTGGTTCCTTGCCCGCCAATCCGCGTTTTGCGGAAGCGTACAGAACAGGAAAATCCAAAGTATGGTCGTTGGCGCCAAGATCGACAAAGAGATCGAATGTCGTATCGAGAACATATTCCGGCCGTGCGTCCGGCTTGTCAATTTTATTGATGACGACGATGATGGTATGCCCGAGTTCCAATGCCTTTTTCAGCACAAACCGGGTTTGCGGCATGGGACCTTCTTTAGCGTCAACAAGCAGTAAACAACCGTCAGCCATCGTCAGCACGCGTTCCACTTCGCCGCCAAAGTCGGCGTGACCGGGCGTGTCGATGATATTGATCTTTGTAGCCTGCCCTGAGCCCGTCGAAGGGTTCCAGACCACTGACGCGTTCTTGGAAAAAATTGTAATGCCACGCTCCCGTTCCAAATCATTCGAATCCATGATAAGTTCCCGGTCAACATTTTCTTTGTTCAGCTTCGTTTTTGACTGGCGCAGCAAAGCATCCACAAGCGTGGTTTTGCCGTGGTCGACATGGGCGATGATTGCTACATTACGAATTGCTGTGGCCATGGTTATTGTTCTGATTGTGGCAAAAGGTATGCGGAGATCCCGAGCAATGTTTCCCCTCAACTCTGCTCGAGGCGACCCTGAGCGTGAGTCGAACGGGCCGAGGGGACAACATGCGCGATTATCGCAACATTTCTGGTATTCATGTTCAGCAAATAATCAAAGAGTTTGTCAGGTAGATAGTTCGGATGCGCATCCTGAGCTTGCCCGTGGTGAGTGCAATCGAACCATCGAAGGATGAGCAATGATTGCTACAGTACGAATATTCATCCACCCTTCGCAGGAGACCGCAGTTGTCAAGCCATAGAGGAATGCGCTTTTCTCCTGCTTCGGCGCCCGTCCTCCGCAGTAGCAGTGCAACTGCTACGGAGGATGGAGATTCCGCTCCGCCGAAGAGTCCATGGATACCGTGGGTGTAAACCCGCGGAGCTTCATGCAAAGAGAATAAAAGTGTCCGCGAAGCCTTTCCCTCATCGTGGACTACACACGAGCATACAAAAAAAGACTCAATGTGTCAATCCTTGTTTCTTTTTTGCATAGAGAGCCCGCCCAGTCCGCAGCAGAGTGATCGTTCCGTAGAGCAGTGAACGATATCTGTGCGGACGGGGCGCCCCAATGAGCGTGATTGGCTCTGTCAAAGGCCATACTCCCGCCAGAACTCCCGCAGGGCGTGGAGGACTCGCCGTGGTCCGCAGACAAAGGCGCTAAGGGCGAGACTGCAGACGCCGAGCCATACGCCAGGATCGTATCCCTCGCGTCGGTCAGTGCCGGCAAAGCAGACGATGAGAACCACTCCGGCGCCGAAGCCGAGACCGATGACGACCTGTCGTATTCGTCCGATTTCACTGAAATCACGATCGAGCTGCATCCGGCCATGGTACATGCGCTTCATCTCTTCACTTCCTCCGTATGTGGAACGCATGATGCTACCTGAGGCCGAGGACGCTGGGCGTCCCGAGCAGGAGCGTGAAATGTGACAGAGCCTTCCCGCACGCGGAAGAATGAAAAACCGCGCGTGAGAGTAACATATCTGTATATACCCTACACCGGATAATGTCAACCCTGCCTGCCTGCCAGTCATGAATGGGTTGGGCGGGGCAAACACAACATCTTTCAATTTCGCTGAATGTAAAACTTGGCGGTGTTTTTTGGACGAAGTTCGAACATTCTTTGAGCAAAACCCCCACTA
>CAYINT010000086.1:0-4576 GCA_964364875.1 uncultured Gammaproteobacteria bacterium
AAAAAGCACCCCGCACCAGTCGCTCCGCTCCGATGCGGGGTATGTTCGTCATGGAAAGCTTCTCAATAAGGAAAAACTATGCCACGGGAATATAGTTTGGAACAGACAAGGAATATCGGGATCATCGCCCATATTGATGCTGGAAAGACAACAGTTACCGAAAGGGTTCTTTTCTACACAGGGAAGAAGCACAAGATCGGCGAAGTCCACGAAGGCGAAGCAACGATGGACTGGATGGAGCAGGAACAGGAACGCGGCATCACCATCACTGCGGCGGCGACCACCTGTTTTTGGCGCGATCATCGGATTAATATTATTGATACGCCCGGCCACGTTGACTTTACCGTGGAAGTGGAACGTTCCCTTCGCGTTCTTGACGGCGGTGTGGTCGTGTTTGACGGCGTTGCCGGTGTGGAGCCGCAATCCGAAACGGTGTGGCACCAGGCGGACAAGTACCATGTGCCGCGCATTGCTTTTGTCAACAAGCTTGACCGTACCGGCGCGGATTTTTTCAAAGACCTGGCTTCAATCCACAATCGGCTCACGCCCAACGCGCATCCTATCCAATTGCCGATCGGCTCCGAGGGAAACTTTCAAGGCATCATTGATCTTTTCGAACGCAAAGCGCGGATTTACAAAGACGAACTTGGCAGGGAATGGGAAGACACGGATGTTCCCGACGACATGAAAGGCAAAGTGGAAGAGTACCGCGCAAAGCTTGTTGAAGCCATTGCCGAAACCGACGACAAACTCATCAACGATTATCTCGAAGGAAAAGAAATCACGATTCCGGATCTGAAACGCGCGCTGCGTTCCGCCGTTATCAGCAACAAGATTGTTGCGGTGCTGTGCGGTTCTGCGCTGAAGAACAAGGGTGTCCAGTTTATGCTTGACGCCGTCAATGAGTTTTTACCAAGCCCGCTGGACGTGCCGCCGCTGAAAGGCGTCAATCCAAAAACCGGCCAGGAAGAACTTCGCAAACCCGATGACAGCGAACCGTTTACGGCGCTTGCGTTTAAAGTCGCGTCTGATCCATTTGTCGGAAAACTCGTCTTCTTCCGCGTCTATGCGGGAACGCTCAAAGCAGGTTCGTATGTGCTCAACACGATTACCGGCGACAAGGAACGCATCGGACGCATCGTTCGGCTCCACGCAAACAGCCGTGAAGACGTAGACGAAGTGTACGCAGGAGAAATCGCTGCCGCCGTAGGACTGAAAAATACGTTTACGGGACATACACTGTGCGATGAAGACCATCCGGTTGTTCTCGAAGCCATTACCTTCCCAGAACCGGTCATATCCGTTGCCATCGAACCAAAGACAAAAGCCGACCAGGAAAAAATGGGCATTGCGTTGGCGCGTCTTGCCGAAGAAGATCCGACCTTCCGCATCAAGTCCGACGAAGAAACGCTTCAGACCGTCATTTCCGGCATGGGAGAATTACACCTGGAAGTGCTTGTCGAACGCATGAAGCGCGAATTCAACGTGCAAGCAAATGTGGGAGCGCCGCAGGTTGCATACAAAGAAACGATTACGCAACAGGCGGAGGGAGAGGGCAAATACATCAAACAATCCGGCGGACGCGGCCAGTATGGGCATTGCTGGCTGCGGCTTGAGCCTGGCGAGCCGGGCAAGCGTTTTGAATTTGTGGACGAAGTAAAAGGCGGCGCCATTCCTCGGGAATACATCAACCCAATTCAAAAAGGCGCGCGTGAGGCTATGGACAATGGCGTGATTGCCGGTTATCCATTGATTGATATCATGGTAACCGTATTTGACGGATCGTACCACGAAGTTGACTCATCTGAAGCCGCGTTTAAAATTGCCGGTTCTATGGCGTTTCAAGAGGCAGCAAGGAAGGCGAAGCCGGTGATCCTCGAGCCAATCATGAAAGTCGAAGTGATTACGCCCGAGGATTTTATGGGCGACGTCATCGGCGATATCAATGCAAAGCGTGGCGAAATCCGCGAGATGCGCGACCGGGAACGCATGAAGGTCATTGATGCAACTGTTCCTTTGGCAGAAATGTTTGGCTATGCGACCAAGCTTCGATCCATGACCCAGGGCCGAGCGTCCTACTCAATGGAATTTGAAAAGTACGCGACGGTTCCCAACAACATCACGGAAAAAATCAAAACGGAGCGGGGAACAGTCGTCGCGCGGCGGTAAGGCAGGAACGCTGACCGCAGGCTTGAGAGCCTTCGCTCAGCTTTTACAATAAGCATAGCGCGTTCTTTCCAGAGCGCGCGATACTTTTGGTATTGCGACTCAGTCGCAATAAGGATATTTGGTTTTGGCTATAACCGAAGTTTGAAGTTCATTACCCCTTGTGGGAAAAAGGGATACAGGCACTTTCGCCCGAAAGGGTAATTGACATTCTGTGCCTATTCGTGCCAATATGGGTTGCTCTTTCACAAATTGTAGACCGCAGTTCCTCTACTCAATTCGGCCAAAGCAGAAAGTCCGGAACCACTGGACTGTCACTGTGGCTGAAATTCTGCTGGCGAAGGAGGTGAAAAACATGGATGATCCATTCGAAGAGCTTCGTTCCTGGACGTTTGCAGATTGGGATGAAGCGTATGTGGATCTCGGGTTTAACGACGATTCGCCATTAAGCCGTATCGTTCTGCGAATGCTCACGACGCTTGCCTCAACGGTCGATCAGTGGCTGCGCGTGTATTCCTACGCTGCCGATGCGGCCAGCATTGAACGCGCCGTAGAGCAGATTCGTCCGATCGCGCGAACCCGCGAGGACATTCGGCAAGTCATTCTGGCAACACAACCGGAGTCACCGCTGCATCTCTGGGCGCTGGGGCAGTATGAGCGCGTTGCTATAACCTTTGCGGACTGGGGAGCTCTTGTTCCGGAGCCGGTTCCCTGCCGAAAGCTGATGTCTTTCCAGGCAACAGCGCTCATCCACATCGTTTGCCTCGCATCAACGTTTGACCAATGGGACGTTGTTCGCGTCGCTACACGGTTCGCCGAACCTCAGTTGTCCCGAAACGCGATTGAGATGATGGCGCACTGCGCGCGCACTCGTGCGCAGTGGCGACGGATCATAGACTTGGCTTGTGAAGATTCGTCCGCTTACCGTCTTGCCGTAGATTGTTTACGACGGATAGCTCGTCGAGCCAAGCACTGAAAAAAGTACCGGGCTGTCACCGAGGCGGAAACGTCAGAGAAGGAGGCACGGATCATGAATCAGGTGGAGCGGATCATTCAGGTCGCGACTTGCATCAGGAATGGCGCAGTGGTCCTAGGGGGCTACACGCAGGGTGACGGTATTCTGGTCGATGTGCGCAAGGATGGCGTCAGTTTGCCCGGACTTCCATACTGGATTGGTTCTGCCGGCAGGGAAGGGGACGCACTACGACAGCACGCCGAGGTGATACTGGCGATACAACATCCGCCGGGTACTATGCTCGTTGGCGCTGGCTACGATACCGGTAGGGGGAGCGGCAACGGGTATATGGTCATCGCCTGCGGTATGCACAAGTTGTACAACCAGTTTATCGTGCTGCTTCTTGCTGCGTCGATGGGCTGGACCCCGTGGGAGTTGACCGACCGCATAGCTCGTACCAGTAGCCGCGAGTACATATATCGTGTCCTCAGGGATTGGATCGCTGGGGTGGCTTGATATTGCCGACTACTGATCTGTCACCGAGGCGGAAAAAGTGGGAGGGGGGACATACCGTGAATATCTCAACAGGTGCAGAGGACGGTATAACCTATGCCGTCTGGAGACGATTCGGGAACGCCTTTTGTTCGGCCAGAACCTTTGCAAGGAAGTCGCTGTCCGAAACGGCACGGGTTCTTGGGATCTCTCCCGCGTATCTGTGTGACGTCGAGAAAGGCCGCCGCGGTCCGCTTTCCACGCAACGAATCATCACAGCTGCGACGTTCTTCGGTGTTGACCCGCGTGAACTCATCAGTAGTTCTGGTCGTGTCACACTCGAGAGCCGCGGACTGAGTGATACTCACAGGCGACTTGGTGCGATGCTCTGTCTGCGTTGGCGGGAACTCTCCGACGATCAACTGAGAGGCATTTCTCGGGTTGTTCAGCAGCCATAACTAGGCCGGTGCGCTCGCAATCTTCCTTCGGGACGATTGCGGGCCGCCGGTTTCGACTTTCTGGGGATAACTTGTTGACAAACGAAAAACAACCAGAATCCTTGACTTCCTGGCAAGTTCCCGTATACTGACAGCAACTTGATCGTGAGTATGCAGCGGGGGCTTGCAATTTCTGTCCCTGCTTGCTATACTCGTGACGCTCTCAATTTGATATTAATGTATTTTTTGCGACTGGTTACCAATCCCCTCATTGTCGTTTGGGGAGTCGCGCAAAGGAAGAACCATGGCAGACAAGTTTGACCGTTCCAAACCGCACGTTAACGTCGGTACGATTGGCCACGTTGACCACGGCAAGACAACGCTGACGGCAGCGATTTTAAAAACCTTGGCAGACAAGGGATTTGTCGCGCAGCACAAAAGCGTTGACCAAATTGACAACGCGCCCGAAGAAAAAGCGCGCGGTATTACAATTGCCACCGCGCACGTCGAATACGAATCAGCAAAG
>CAYINT010000087.1:0-4507 GCA_964364875.1 uncultured Gammaproteobacteria bacterium
AGCGGCAAGAAAGACGCACTTGTGAACATCGGCGGCTGGCTGGCACTCAACGACACAGAGTTGTTCGAAGAAGCGCGGAACATGGTCGTGGTGTACGAAGGTTTGCATACGTACGGCGGCATGGCCGGCCGCGACATGGAAGCAATGGCGCGCGGCATCGTCGAATCAGTGCAGGACGATCACATGCGTTCCCGCATTGGTCAGGTTGCATATCTTGGAGAAAAACTTCTCGGCTGGGGAATCCCGATCGTCACGCCCATTGGCGGCCACGCAGTATACTTGGACGCCAAAGCGTTTTACCCGCAGATTGACCAAGAGGAATTTCCAGCACAAACATTAGCAGCAGAGCTCTATCTGGAATCCGGAGTCCGCGCAATGGAGCGGGGGGTTGTCTCGGCTGGCCGTGATCCGGAAACGGGCAAGCATCGCCATCCAAAATTGGAACTCGTGCGTCTGACCATTCCCCGCCGTGTCTACACGCAGGCACACATGGACGTGACCGCGGAATCCGTTGCCGCCGTCTGGGATAACCGTGAAAAGGTCAAAGGGCTCACAATGGCGTACGAACCAAAGTATTTACGGTTTTTCCAGGCAAGGTTTGAGCGGCTCTCATAGTTCTCCAACACGTAACAGTATCTGGCATAGCCGCGACGGCGCCGTCGCGGCTATGCTTTGAACATTTGACGTTCCAAACGGCTGGTGCTACAAAGAAAAGTGGAGAGGGGGATCTCCAAACATCAGACACCGGAGCACGGAAAGCGCGATTCGCGTGAACCCGAGCACGGTGTCTGAAATCCTTTATTGATATTCCGTTCCCGTATCAAGCTATTTTCACAAACCACCCAACACAACAGAGCGGAGGTAGCGATACCCCTGCTATAGACATCACACTATGAAATCGCACTAACAGTATCAGAATACCCTTGTTTTACGGGGTTTCTGAGGTGGTCATAGTATTATTTCATAGTGTGCGCTCTATATGTGTTGTATAATATCTCCATGCGGCGAAAACAAGATTTTTCGCCTTCGCGAAGGGAACTTTTTATGCGGCAATCCGAGCTTTTCACGACAACACTGCGGCAGGCTCCGGCCGACGCCGATTCCATCAATGCAAAGTTCTTGACGCAAGGCGCGTTTATTGACCAACTCATGGCCGGCGTGTACACGTATTTGCCGCTCGGACTTCGCGTTCTCGCAAACATTGAAACGATTGTGCGCGAAGAGATGAATGCAATCGGCGGGCAGGAACTGTTAATGCCGGCGATGCTGCCAAAGGAACCTTGGGTGAAAACAGGCAGATGGACTGATCCTGGCAAAGATGTCATGTTCCAATTCAAGGGCAGGGGCGACAAAGATGTCGGTTTGGGCTGGTCGCATGAGGAAATCATCACACCGCTTGCGAAACAGTACATTCATTCGTACCGCGATTTGCCGTTTGCCGCGTACCAAATCCAGGATAAATTCCGCAACGAACCGCGCGCAAAGTCAGGCCTCCTTCGCGGCCGAGAGTTCCTGATGAAAGACATGTACAGTTTTCACGCGTCGCAGGACGACCTTGATGCGTTCTATGACAAGACGACGCAAGCATACTTCAACGTGTTCCAGCGCTGTGGCTTGGAAACGTATCTGACGGAAGCATTTGGCGGACCGTTTTCAAAATACTCGCATGAATTCCAAGTTGTGACCGAAAATGGAGAAGACACGGTTTATTACTGCTCCAACTGCACGTACGCGCAAAACAAGGAGCTCAACGATCTCAAAGCCGGTGACAAATGTCCCAAGTGCGACGGCACCATCAAAGAAGGCAAAGCCATCGAAGTCGGCAACATCTTCCGGCTCGGAACGCGCTACACTGATGCGTTTGACGTCAAGTTCTCGGATGAAAAAGGCGCGCTGCAACAAGTCATCATGGGATGTTACGGTATTGGCATTGGCCGCGTTATGGGCGCGATTGTGGAAGTCCATCATGACGACAAAGGAATCCAATGGCCGTCATCCGTTGCTCCGTTTCAGGTTCACTTGATCCGGCTTGGCGATGATGTCAACGTTCAAAAATCCGCAGACGCTTGGTACGACACGCTGACAAAAGAGGGATATGATGTACTGTATGATGATTCACAACGCTCCACCGGCGAAAAACTCAACGACGCGGATCTCATCGGTATGCCAGTTCGTTTCGTCGTCAGCGCGAGAACGGAAAAGGAGAAAAAAGTAGAGATGAAGGCGAGAACAGCAACAGAGTCGGTTCTCTGTGATAAGAAAAAAGCGCTGGAATTTCTCAAGGAACACTTGCAGTAACATTCCAACACCAACGTACGTAGCGTAACGGCGAGCGCACTCGCCTGTTCTTGTCATGCCGAACCATGTGGTGAGCGAAGTCGAACCGTTGTTTCGGCATCCCCTGCCAACAGACAAGGAGACCCTGAAACAAGTTCAGGGTGACAATTGAGAAACGATTGCCGGTTGAGGCGAGTGCGCTCGCCGCTTTGTGCTCTATTTACTCTGCTTTCTCCTCGAAGTATTCCCGGGTCAGCATTTTCCGTCTCGTCTTCCTGTTCTCGTGCGTCGAATATGTATACTATTGACTAGTATACTATGCAAATATGAAGTACTATTGACATAAAATAGTGAATACTTTAATATTATCGTCCTTATACTTAGTGGAGTAGGCAAAAAATGATTCGTTTAAAGCTTCAGGAAATTGCACAAAGGCTCGGGAAAAGCATTTCTGATATTGCTCGTGAAACAGGAATCAACCGCAATACAATAACTGCGCTCTACCATGGAAAAGTTGAGGGCGTCCGGTTTTCAACGCTCGAAAAACTCTGCGCAGCATACGACCTTACTCTCGCTAACCTTCTGGAGAGAGACGCGAAAAAAGCGCATCCGGAAACACGCCGTACCGACCGGCTCTATCGCCAGGAAGGCGAGATTATTCCGTTTACTTGTTTTCCCTCCATGCTTGTTGCCGGCGCATCCGCTCTGCCGCCGGAATTCTTAGGATTGTCCTTTGAAGGGTTGTATGCCTACTATCGCAAAGGATATGCCTATTACTATTGGCATACGGATGCACTCAATGTGATGGCCGAGCAATTGTATAAACGGTATGCTGCGCCCAGGCAGTTTGCAATGTTGTATGAAAAATTTCGGAAATACGCGGATGAGCTCGAGCGTCTCTATCGCGATGCATACCAACGGTCGTTTGCCCAGGATACCAACGAGGAGCTTCAGGAGTACTTTGTGCGTTTACGCAGCGTTTATCACAAGTTTTGGGAGCATAGTTTATTTATCGACGCATATGATTCCGGTTTTGATACGGCGGAGATACAACGCATAACGCAACGCTATCGGTTCTCGCTTGATGATGTTGCAGCGCTCTCCGCGCCGGAGGAACGCATCTTTGCCAACGAGCGCCTGTACCGGTTACTGCGCATGATTCGGCCGGTGTTCCGCAAGAACATACCGCGAAACAGGCTCCGCAATTTTTTGCAGCAGTTTTTTACGCGTTCCGAAGAGTTTCGGCAATATCAGGAAGATTTTGATTACGTCCTGTCAAACTATGTTCATGTCCAACACGTTACGCTTGAGAATACGGTTGCCGAGGCGGAAAAGTTCCTGAAAGACAAAAAACGTTTTGACCGCGAGTTCCACTGGTTACAAACCTATGGAGAGCGCCAGCATACGTTAGCAACGAAAGTTCTGCGGAAGCACAAAATCTCCCAAAACCCCATTTCCTTTTTTGCCAAACTGACCTACTGGAGGGAATACCAGAAAAAGGTGAATCTCATGGGCATCCACGTTCTCAACGCGCTGCTGGATGTCGTAGAGGCGCGGACGGGAATTCCGAAAAAATACTTATTGTTCCTTTCCCTTGATGAGTTTAGCGGCGTCTTGAAAGGACTTGTTACCAAAGAAATGCTTCAGGAACGGTACGAAGAGGGCGTTCTCATAACACTGGAAGATTCAAACTATTCCATGGTCATCGGAAAAGAAGCAGCATCGTTGCGGCGCGATCTGGAAAAAAGGTTCCATACGGAAAACATCGACGCCACAACATTGTCAGGACAGGTCGCTTGCCAGGGTTATGCCCAAGGGACAGCACAAGTCATTCTCAATCAGAAAGATTTCCGCAAGTTCCGAGACGGCAACATTCTTGTTACCGGCATGACGAGACCGGAGTTTGTCCCGTTAATGAAACGCGCGGCAGCTATCGTTACCAATGACGGTGGCATTACCTCTCATGCTGTAATTATTTCGCGGGAACTTGGAAAACCTTGCATCATCGGTACAAAAATCGCAACCGATATGATCCATACGGGAGATCTCATAGAGGTGCGTGCTCACCACGGTACGGTTCGCATACTCAAAAAGGCTGATCGCGCAAAACGTTCCGCTTAAAGAAAATATTATTCGTACTGCTGCGCCAAAAACGCGCAATCCGGACACGCATCAATACCACGCTTCGACAACCAAGCGAGAGCCGTTGTTCTTTTTGATCTCGTATTGA
>CAYINT010000088.1:0-4478 GCA_964364875.1 uncultured Gammaproteobacteria bacterium
AAAAGGCTCAAAAAATCAGGTTGGGGGTAATTCAGGCGTTTGCGTAGGTCCTATGACCATTAAAACTATATCACAAACCACCCAACGATAAAATATGCTCTGCGTATGAAGGGCGTCAAGGTCTTAACAGATAGCAGATGTGATGCGGGAGTATATTTTCACCACAAAAACAAAAGAGGGTTGGTCAGTCCCTCGGGTTTTACGACCTCGCCGCATCAGAACGGCGGTACGTGGCCACCTCTCGCTTTGTACTCCGCGAGCATGTTGTACACGCTCGGCCTTGCGATGTCGAACAGCAACATCACCTTCCAGGTCCCGAGGACGCCCGCCACATCCACGAGAAGTACTGGCCATGAGATGAGGCTGACCTGCAGCTTGTGCAACAGGATGTTGATCACAATCAGCAGGGCAACGAGGATGGCGACATAACACCACTTCGCCACTACTACCCGCCGAGGAACGGGGAGACGCGCAATCGCATCAGCAATTGCCATCCTGTCTTCCTCACTACCATGCAAGTACTTTTCTGCAACAGCATCATCTGGATGCATGATCTCCCTCCTTGCTCCGCTACCTTCTGACGGCAAACATGCACGACGGGCCTAGAAGAAGAACGGCACGTGGATACGACACAGCCCGCCGTAGTGCTGCGTCTTGCAGGTACAGCCGGGGGTGGTGTCGTCCAAACGAACAAAAAACATGTTCTCTTTGGCAAACTTGCGGAGTTCGCGTTCGTACCGCCATCGCCGAACGTTGTTGACGCCAACGATGACATAACATAGCAGCAGACCCCACAGGTAATTCCGCAGTGGCCATGCGGAAGTTATGGACGCGACCCACGCAAGGCCAACCCCAACGGCCGCGAGCACTGCCCATTCACCAAGCAGTTTCTTCATCACGAGCCCCCTTGTTCGTATCCCATGCTGGCCATCGCGCTCCATGCAATCACTGGAGTTCAATGCCCGGAGGTCCGTGGTGTTCCGCCTCCGACGACGTTCGTGGACCGTAACGAACCACTGCCATTCCCTTGTACCAGTCCGGGCCGCTCTTTGGCATCCAGCGCCAGGTGAACGAGCGTTCCGGATAGCTGGTGTATTCTGAGGTACAGTCCTTGGGAATGACGAAGGGCACGTACTTCCCCTTTCCGTCGGTGAGCAGAAACACCATGTCCTGTCCGTCCGGTACAATGGCGAGGTAGCTGTAGATTTTGTTACAGGCAACCACGCGCATGGCGTGAGTGTTCTTCAGTCCGCCGTTTGCATCGTGCCACTGAATGAACATCCACACCGCTACCCCGAAGAAGATGGTGAAGACAACAACGACTGCCCACCACACGTATCGTCGCACAGCGATTCCCCTCCTTACCGCAATCCATGGCCATGATCAACGCCGGCTTGCCACGCACGGGCCGGCGTCAAAGGACTGGCACCGTCTTACCAAAAGCGTGATAGAATGTCAACATGAAACGCATCGTATACCCAGAACAAGATTTAGAACGCATGGCAGAACAAAAATCCGCTCGTCGTTTCCGCAAACGGAAACCGAAGATGAAGATATCCGGCGCGGGCGTGCGGAAACTCCAACGGATTATTTTGAAGAGGGCGGGGAGGGCTTAGCCCCTTTCCTGAAGATTTTAAAATAGCGGCGCGCTTGACGAAAAAGCCGCTTTCTGCTATGCTAGCCTTTGCTCAATTACCTTGAAACCCCTCCCCTCTAAATATCACGAACGCAGTGAGGGAACAGATGAGGGGAGGATGGGTGGGGTATTGTCCTTCGTCCTCCTCCCCTTCCGGATCCGCAGCGAAGCGAAGGAATGGATAAGGGGAAGCATGGGAGGGGTGATCTTGGCTTTTCCGTTTCTTGGGCTTTGTTTGCTTCAGCGCAAACCCACGCCACCAAACTCGCTTTGCTCATTAAGGGTGCGGCAAGCAAGATTTGCGCCTACGCATTTTATCTTTTGCTTTCTGCTTTCTGATTTTTGCTTCTGACTTTTCACTTTTGCTTTCTGATTTGTTTATGAAACCCTTTATCATCGTCCAGATTGCACTGGCAGTCGTCCTGATAACACTGGTTCTCCTCCAACAGCGCGGAACCGCCCTTGGCGGAGCTTTCGGCGGAGGCGGCGAATTTTACGGCACCAAACGCGGCGCCGAGCAGTTTATTTTCCGCGCGACGATTGTTGTCGCAGCGCTCTTTTTGAGCGTGGCAGTGGCCAACGTCCTGTTCCTGAAGTAAGGTCATGCCTGACCAGAAGCCATCCGAGGAGCCGTCGAAGTTTCAGTGGCTCCGAAAATATTGGGAGGAAAGTGAAGAGACAGCGCAAAAAGCGGTGCCTTTCTTGCAGCGTTTGCGGGAACGCGCTGCGCGCTGGTTTTTGCATGGCCGGTCGGTCGTCCCGGGAACACGGTTTCCTGCTGAAGGAAAAGCCGTAAAAAAACTTCCAAACTTGGCGCAGATGAAATATCTGCCGCAAACGTTGACAGAGCGGGAACAGCGCATTGTCCGCATTGCAAGCGCCGTTCTCGTTATTTGCATTGTCATACTCGGCATCCGGCTGTATCAAGCTCATGTAGTCGCGTTGCCAAAGGCGGGCGGAAGTTATACCGAAGGCATGGTTGGTTCTCCGCTGTACATTAATCCGATTCTTGCCTTAAATAATGACGTCGACCTTGACCTCAGCCATCTGACCTTTCAGGGTTTGTATCGCATCAATGAGAAGGGTGAAGTTGTTCCAGACCTTGCCGTTCATCAAGAAATCAGTGACGATGAAAAAACCTACGTTTTTACTTTGCGGGAAGGTACCCGGTGGCACGACGGCGAGCCGATTACTGCTGACGATGTCGTGTTTACGTTTGAAAGGATTCTTGACGCCGATGCACAAAGCCCGCTGTTAAAAACCTTTCGGGATCTTCGCATCGAAGCCGTCAATGAACGCATGGTCAAGATGACGCTGCAAACGCCGTATGCTCCTTTCCTTTCCACCCTGACTGTTGGCATTCTGCCGCAACACCTCTGGGCAGACATTCCCGCTTCTAACACGACGCTTGCAGAGTATAATATCAAACCAGTCGGCTCCGGACCGTACATGTTTCAATCGCTGACAAAAGATCGGCAAGGATCGATCCGTTCGTACCAACTGGTGCGTTTTGACGGTTATCAGGGCGATCGGCCGTACATCGACGAACTCATGTTTCGATTTTATCCCAACCAGGAAGAGGCGCTGGCGGCATTGAAACGCCGCCAAGTTGAAGGATTAAGCTTCATGAATCTGGACGCGCAGAGCCAGGCGTTAAAGCAAGGCGCGGTTGTGAAGCAACTTCGTTTGCCGCAATATGCAGCCGTGTTTTTTAACCAACGGAACGAACTTCTTAAAGATAAAGTGATACGACAGAGCCTGGAACATGCCATCTCGAAAGAAGGAATTATCCGTGAGGCCCTTCGCGGCGCGGGAGAACCGATTTACACGCCAATTCTGCCCGGCTTCCTGGGCTATAACGACGCAATCAAGGGTCTTGCTTTTGACGAGGATGGCGCAAAGAAGGCGCTCGACAATGCCGGCTGGAGCTGGCTTGCCGGCGAAACTGTCCGAAAAAAGAATGGCAAGGAACTTCGCTTTACCTTGACGACGGTTGACCGGCCGGAGTACACGAAGACCGCGCAGATGCTTCGGGACTCATGGGCAGCTGTCGGCGTTGCTGTGGATATCCGGTTGTTCTCGTCCAATGATATCATTAAGAAAGTCATCAAGCCGCGCGATTACGAAGCCTTGCTCTTTGGAGAAATCATCGGCACCGATCCAGATCCGTATCCTTTCTGGCACTCTTCGCAAGCGACCGATCCGGGACTGAATTTGGCCATGTACGCCAACAAACAGGTTGATCAATTACTGGAAGAAGCGCGTCAGACAAACGATCCGGAAGAACGGCGGTTGAAATATCTGCACTTTCAAAACTTGCTTGCTGAAGACGAACCCGCAATCTTCCTCTACAATCCGTACTATCTCTATGTCTTGCCAAAAAAAATCAAAGGGTTTACACTCCAGCGGATCACTTTTCCGTCCGACCGTTTCAATGGCGTGGAAAAATGGTACATCAAAACCAAGCGGGGATGGAAGCGGTGAACCACATGGGGTTCACCGTCCTGAACATGAGCAGCAGCGAATGGTTTAGGATCTCTATTGCTTCTCCCCTTCTGAATCATCCGTCCCCGGCGGAGGAGCGGATAAGGAAAGGCTTGGGAGGGGTCAATAAAGCGTCATTCCGAACGAACGTGAGGAATCTCCTTTCAGTAAGATGAACGCCGCGGTGGTGAAACTGGTAGACCCCGACACCACTACTCGCTCCCGCTCGCAGGGTGCGGGGCAGGCACGCACTCCCACCAAGATGAGGGGCGAATGGCGGAACTGGCAGACGCACTGGCTTCAGGAGCCAGCGGGCGCAAGCTCATGAGGGTTCGACTCCCTCTTCGCCCACCAATCG
>CAYINT010000089.1:0-4476 GCA_964364875.1 uncultured Gammaproteobacteria bacterium
ACAATGCAGTTGATATCGATATAGCCGATGTACCGGCTTTTTTGCAGTGAAGGCGTCATTTTCAGCAATGTTTCCTGAAACAGCTTGTTGGTTTCTGTCCAATACATGAGCGTTCCCGTCTCGCCCGTCAGAGGACCAAGATTGCTGTGAAAGAACCTTTTGTGTTCAAAGTTGACATTCACGGGACTGATAAAGTTGTTGCCGTTAAAAAAAGCCCCAACGGCAATTTCGACGCCATCGGCGCATTTTTGCAACAGAAAATGAGGTTCTTTTTTGCTGAGCACTTTGTTGTTTTGTTTGAGAAATTCATGCAAGTCTCTGCCGTCGCTTTCCTGCGAGATGATTATGATGCCTTTGCTGCCGGATTGCTTGTTTCCCGTCGGTTTAAAGACATAACGGTCGGGATGGTTTTTGATAAACCGTATTGCCGATTCGTAATTGTCAAAATCCCACCGGGGCAGCACGTTGACGCCGTGGCGCTCCAGCTCTTTTTGGCCAAACTCTCGGTCAATTTCCAGCCGATCGGTATACGCGCTGCCGCCGATCACAAGCTTTTTTCGGCGCCGCAATCGGTCGGCATGCCGTCCAAAGTTTTCATCGTCAAAAATAATAATATCCGCCCAATGGACGCATTTCTTCCAGTCCCGCACTTTGCTTAACAAACCCTGATACACATCCTGGCTTGACCGGTCAGAAAAATGAATTTTAACCGCGTGCCCTTCTTTGACCAAACTCAGTGCGAGGTCGCCGCTCAAACTCTCTTTTGATACAAACAAAAATTTTTTTGGCTGCACAGCGTGTTGTTAACAACTGCCTATAGTGTATCGCGTTTCCCTCATCTTTGTCCACGCGGCTCGCCGCCGCGCCCCGCTTGATCATAATGCAGGATTGCGGAACATTCAAACCCACACACTAAAATTACACCAGCTTCATGCGAGAAATATTCGCGTTCATCGAGTTTTGGTATGGTGGTAAAAACTCCACAAGAAGTCGAATCACTGCCACGTTTCCCAGTTGGAACCACCTCATTGATCACGTATGGCGGGTTGCCATATTCGTCCCTGAGGTAGTCGCCGAGGACACCTACAAACTCCGTCGTTCCGGGAATCCGTACATGTTCCCCGGGGTTGAACAGCTCCTCTGCCATGGATCCCTCCTTCCAACAACTCCGTCGCGACGCTCATCGCCCGGAAAACCAAACGCCCCCATCCTGCCAAACCGGCATAATACTATCAAGAGAGGAGGATTGTTCCCGGTTAATGGAAGGGTTTCGTATTTGATGATTACCGATGCCATTTATGGATAACGCGCAACAGCAACGCGTGCGGCAGATAGCGCATCCACCAGGCAAACATGCTGTTTCGCCAACCGGCATTGACAGTCCGCGCACCTCGCATGGTTGCGGCATAGCCGATCCGCGCGACAATGGCAGGATCCATGAAGTGTTCTATATTTTCCTCAACACCCGCCGCGCGAAAAAAGTTTGTGCGCGTTTCACCGGGACACAGGCACGTGACCGTGACGCCGGTCCCGCGCGTTTCTTGCCACAGCGCTTCGGACAACGAATGCACATACGCCTTGCTTGCATAGTACACAGCAAAACCCGGACCCGGCGCGTAGCCGGCAAGCGAGCCGATGTTGAGCACTCTCCCCGACTTCCGTTCCAGCATTCCGGGCAGGAAAAGCCGCGCGAGTTCTGTCAGTGCAACAATGTTGATTGCAAGAAGATCGTGAAGACGTTTTGGATCGTTGTCTGCGACATTGCCATAGACACCGATACCGGCATTGTTAACCAGCATATCAATCGTGAGTCCGGCATCACGAAGATCATCAAACAGTTCCTGCGCGGCATATGCCTGTGACAAGTCCTTCACGATCGGCGTTGCGATGATTCTGCATTGTTCCCGCAATTCCTTTGCCAGCGCTTCCAGTGCGTCGCGGGAACGGGAAACGAGCACAACGTGATGGCCGTGCTTCGCGAATTCATGTGCCAGGGCAAGCCCGATGCCGGAGGACGCGCCCGTAATCAGCACCGTGGAGTGTTGCGCCATATCTCTACGATACGGCGGGATGCTGTTTTGTGCAACCAAAAAGACTCGTGCTAAAATGAGTCTTTTTGGATCAAATGTCTCCTATTGATTCCAGTTTTTGCGCGGAATGGTTTGGAATCGAGCGTTTTCGTACCCTTTGCGTTTTGCCACAATGCGATACGTAAACGATGCGTTCCCTTTGCCATTGTTCTGTTCAACCACATCAAATCCTGTTGTGCTGCGTTGCACGAACATGCCAGGGGTTTTTCCGGTCGGCTGAATAAACACCTTGAACGGCTGACTTGGAGTTACGGCAATACCGCTCAAGAATGTTGGATCGAGTGCGATGTGCACTTTGCCTTTGACAAGCGCGCCTTCGCCATAATCCTCGACCCAAGAGTCTGGACTGACGGTGGCAAAGAGCGACACATCGCCTTGCTGTGTATTCATCGTGGTCGCAAGCGAACCGCCCGAACGAATTCCATACAGAACTCCGTTATACCATTCTAGGATATTTGCAAAGTTGTTGCGTCCGTTCTCAAAATGTCCGACTGTAGTATCTGCCGTGTCAAGTCCGTTTCTTCCAAAGATCCCAACACCATCGACGGATTTTACTTCACCCCACACACCACGAGTATCTCCCGTTTCAGCATTATTTTTCCCGATCGTTCCTGCTGCACTCGTATTCGATGAGTTGCTTTCACCCCACACACCTGCGGATACCCCTGTTTTCGCATAGCTAATGCCATAGACTCCGGCTGCAAAGTTTGGACCAGGGCCTGCTCCACCTATACCGTTGACTTCTCCCAAAACACCAAAGACATCTCCGATATCGTTTTTATTTGTGCTACGTCCATAGACGCCAGCTGCGCTCCCTGACGAACAGCCTCCATCTTGGTTACAATTACCCTGTCCTTTTAGCTTGTCCGTGGGACTTCTCCCATCAGCCGCAGTTTCACCTTGCACACCAAAAACATTTCCACCACCTGCGGTTTGTTGCCCAAACACGGCCATCGCATTATCCGCTACATCAGCAGCGCTTGTGTGGAGTGCATTGCCGGAGCCAGTTGCGACATCCAACCGCGCGACTGGTGATGTCGTACCGATCCCAACATTCCCGTTGTCGAAGATTGCACCATTTCCAATACTATTAGACCCGGTGAACTTCGCAACATAGTTTGTTGACCCTCCGCCATCAATCGTCCCGCCGCCACCACCACCCGACGGCCAGCTTGTGCGGCAATCATCGCCGATGCACAGACCGGATTGGCCTTTGACGTAACCGGCGACATCAAGTTTTTGCGAGGGACTCGTCGTCCCGATGCCGACGTTGCCCGTTGTTGTGATTCTCATTCGTTCTGCTGCAAGCGTACCCTGTGATGTACCAAATGCCAACGCATACGCATCAATTCCGCTGCCCTGAATTGCTTGGATATATGATGAAAAAGTTTTGTAGGTAGGATTATTATTGCCCATACGAAGCGTCACCGTATTCCCAGGCACGTCATCTCCTCTCGTAATCAACGTCACTGGATCACTAGAAGCCGCGTGAACATTCAATAACCCCACAGGCGACGTCGTCCCGATGCCGACGTTGCCACCTGCTGGTACGAGTGACAAGTTTCTCCAAACGACCCCGTGTTCAACCGCACCGATCCATCCGTAGTTGTCAGTGGTGTCAAAGCCCAGCATCAATCGTTTATTTGTGTTGGTACTGCCCCCGACCATCAACTGGGCGTCGTCTCCTTGGGGAACCGCATTAATGTCTCTTGCGACATGAAGTGCATTCGCCGGGCTCGTCGTCCCGATGCCGACGGAGCCCCCTTGCTTTATGTACAATCTATCACCTGCCACACCCTCTTCAATGATGCTGAAATCTCCAGCAGTTGCCCAACCAGAAGCCATACTCCAGGATTTTGTTGGATCTCCAACCGTTATTCTCGCGTCTTTGGAGCCGGATTTGATATAACGTATCCCCGAAACACTTGTACTTGCGACATCTAACTTTGCGAGTGGATTCGTCGTCCCCAGGCCGACGTTGCCATTCAGTTCATACACCACGGAGTTTCCCAGCGTTGTACTCCCGACGAACTTTGGGATGTAATTGACCGTTCCCGATCCGCCAATGCCGGCAATTTTGCCTTCGCCCGGCGGCGGAACTTGGATTTCACCGGGCGGGTCGTCTTCAGCAAAGACTGCATGGGCCGCTGGGATGACGAGAGCGACGCTGACGACAAACAACACGACTGCCCGCACAAGGGTTCGTTTTTTCATAGGATTGGCCATAAAAATGAGTATACGCTGATAGTCCGTTCCCGCAGTATCTGCGAGAATGTTCCCGTCTCTTCCTTCTTACACCCAATGGCTCAGGCTGTCAAGGCCTTTGCACCTTGGCCGAATTCAAACGCTAGTGCACCACCTCAGGGTAGAATAGTTCTAAGATCAC
>CAYINT010000090.1:0-4467 GCA_964364875.1 uncultured Gammaproteobacteria bacterium
AGGCACGGTGGCCTGATATTTTGGGTGGAAAAGCGCCAGAAAGGTAACGGTAACCGGAAGACCCGTGATAGTTTCCATGCGGGGCGATCTGGAGATCAGCGAGGTGAAGCTTGCGAATCTTCTGGGCGTCGGCAGTGTGGAGACCGCTCAACCCCACATTGTCGAGGAAGTCACCAAGGCTCCCGTAGGCTTTGCCGGACCCATCAATCTGTTTGGCGTGGCAAGCGTTCCGTATTACTTCGACACTTCGGTGCGGGGTATGCGGAACTTTCTGTGCGGCGCCAACCAGAGGGATGTCCACTACATCAACGTCAATGCAGGTCGCGATTTTCCGGCGGTCGCCGAATTTCACGACCTTTCCAAGGCGGTAACAGGTTCGGTCTGCCTCAACTGCAAGAAAGGAGTGTTTGAAGAGAAACGAGGAATCGAACTGGGGCATATCTTCCAACTCCAACAAGCCTACTCGCGGCCCATGAACGCAACATTCGTCGCGGCCGACGGTGCCAGAATCCCGTTTTGGATGGGATGCTACGGCATCGGCGTATCGCGTATCGTTCAGGCGGCCGTCGAGCAACACAACGACAAGCGTGGCATCATTTGGCCGTGGACATTGGCGCCTTTTCAGGTTGCTGTCATCCCGGTCATTCCTGCCAAACATCTCACCGCCGCCGAACCGATCTACGAAAGGCTTTGCGCAGCGGGATTCCGGGTTCTCCTGGATGATCGTGATGCAAGGATCGGAGAGAAGCTCACCGACATGGAACTTCTTGGATGGCCAATCCAGGTTTTGGCTGGCCGATCCTGGGAAAGCGACAATCTGCTTGAAGTGCGACTTCGTGACACAAGGCATTTCGACGCGACCGGGTTCAGGGTAATGCGGGAATCTTTGCCAACGGCATTCATGAGCGTGGATCAGCTCCTCGCTTATCTTGCCAACATCAACGAAGTCGTGACAACTTCACAATCGAAGCCAACGTAGGGAGACGGAAATGAGAACCGAAGCAGGACCCATCCCCCCTCCGCTCTGCGGAGAGAGGAAGAACGTTGTGGTCATTGGTGCAGGAGTGACCGGCGTGTTAAGTGCCTGGGAACTCGCCCGCGCCGGTCACAAGGTCACCATCCTGGAGGCTCGCAGGATTGGTAACGGATCGAGTTCCCGGTCGGCCGCTTGCATCCGCCAGCAGTTCAGCACCCCGAGTACCGTTCGCGGGATGCGCTACTGTGTTGGGTTCTACACGAGGTGGAGCGACATCATGAATGGATCGCCCTCGCCCATCGTGCAGAACGGTTACCTGTTTCTGAAGGACTATTTGACCGACGTGGAGGCTGTTCAGGCAACCGTTGCAATGCAGCGGCAGGCGGGTCTCGCCGAGGTAGAATGGCTGTCGCGGGAGCAGCTCGACGAGAGGTTCTCATACCTCGAAACCACTGGGCTCGTCGGCGCAACCTGGTGTCCAACCGACGGATTCCTGCTTCCGCACATCATCAACAACGATGGCGCGGCGGCGGCGAAGGAGCTCGGCGTTACCATCGTGCAGGATGCGGAAATCGCGAGAGCCGAGTTCAGCGGCGGCATCGCGACCTCTGTTATCACGACCGACGGCCGGTCATTTCCAGGGGATGTATTCATCAACGCGGCCGGTGCATGGTCATCGATCGTATCGGGTTTGCTCGGTGGCGTCGAGCTCAACATCAAGGCTCGACGACGCTTTCTCTACTTCATCAATGGACCAAAGCAGGAAACATTTGGGCTCACGCCCGAAAACCTGCCCACGGTTCCGATGACGATCACGCCTCGCGGCTGCTATCTGAGGCCCGACGCTCAGACGCAGCTGATGCTGGGATGGGCCCACCATGCAGTGCCGGTGCCGCCACAATTTGACGACCAGGACACTGTCGATTTCGGGTTTGGCCACCGTGAATCCAACGGATACGGAGATGCGGTTCTCAAGGAAGCCGGTGCGTATCTACCGGCGATCCAAGAGCTTGGTCGTCTGACCGCGACTACCGCCGGATACTATGAGGACTCGTCGGACCACAACCCGCTCATCGGCTACGATCCAAACGTACCGAACCTGATCCACGTGGCAGGGTTCAGCGGCCACGGTCTCATGCATGCGCCTTTCTCGGCACGCATCGTCGCTCATCTCGTTGCGGGGAACCGCAACCTTATTGAGATGGAGTTGCCGCTTGCTCTTGGAACGGTAAACCTGGCACCGTACTGGATTGACCGGGAACCGGCAGGCGGCGAGAGCATGGTCATCTGATAGCTCTCGCCGCTCGATGTTCATTCCCATCTGGTCTGCGGCCTCCTCCGCAGACCAGCTACTTTTTTCATATTTCATTAGATTTGCTATACTTTCATATGTATGAATAAATACATTGCAGTTCTTGGAGGCGGAGTGATGGGCGGTACACTTGCACAAGCCATCATGAAAGCTGACACCGGGTATCAGGTGCTTGTGTGCGACCGAGATTCGGAAAAACTTCAAAAACTTGCAGATTTGCATGTGGGAATCGAAACCACTGCTGATCCAGCATTATGCGCATCCGCCGATGTTGTTTTTCTTGCTGTTAAACCGCAAGATTTCTCGAGTATTACGATCAATTGTAAGAAAGACGCACTTTTGTGCTCAATTATGGCGGGTATTTCGATTGCGTCGTTGCGCCGCCTTGGTGCGGAGAAAATTGTGAGAATGATGCCCAACACGCCGGCACAAGTCGGCGCTGGTTTCACCGTCTGGACAGGAACAGAAAATATCGGATCGGATGAAAAAATATTCATTGAGAAAATCCTGTCTTGTATGGGAAAACATTTCTCTGTTGAACGAGAGGACGATATAAACAAGGCGACGGCAATTTCGGGGAGCGGGCCGGCATATTTTTTTGCGATGCTTTTGGCCTTTGTTGCTGCGGCGCGGAATCTCGGATTTTCCAAGAAAGAGGCGAGCGTGATGGTAATACAGACAATGAAAGGAGTGAGCGCGTTGATAGACGAAAAAAGCGACCTTGATCAACTGGTGCAACGTGTAGCATCAAAAGGCGGTACAACCGAAGCTGCGCTTAAGGTATTTCGAGAATACAAAGCAACTGAAATGTGGAAAAAAGTCGTTGAAACTGCCTATCAGCGAGCAAAGGAGCTTTCGAAACAACAATAGGATATTCAAAAAACAGGTTTATCAGACGTCAATCACCCGGGCAGCGCTCATCACACTGGCGACGCCAAGCAAGATCCGCCGGCAACGGCTTCTCTTGTTGCTCTTGCCGGTGTTGCAGCTCGTTGTGCGCGATGTCAAAAAGCCATGGGCAAAATCGCAGGAGCGCGTTGCCCGCCTGGAAATGGGCCGGTACGAGTATAGTTCCCGCAAAACAAAACGGGAGTTTTCCCGTATACTGGAATCGTGGTCAAAACCAACATCACCATCGAAGAGAAGCAACTACTCAAGGAGTACCTTCGTACGTCCCCATTGGTGCTCATCCGTCTCAAATGCCACGCGCTCTTGACGCGCGATAAGGGCATGAAACTCAACGATATTGCAGATATTGTCTCGCGCGACGAGAAAACAGTCGGCCGCTGGATGCAGGAATGGGACGAGATGCGCATGGCAAGTGTGTTCACCGGCCACAAAGACAATCACAACGCGGGCAAGCTCACCAAGGAACAAAAAGAAGAGATCAGGGAAAGACTGGAGAAACCTCCATCGGCACAGGGATTGCCAAAAGAGTTTTGGGACGTTCCCTCCCTCAAAGCATACGTGAACGCCACCTTTGGCGTGGTCTACGAATCGGATCGTTCGTATCACTACCTCCTCTCGTTTGCCAACTTGAGCTTCAAGCTTCCCGCAACCCTTGATCGCCGACGGAACGAGCAGGTGATCGAAGCAAGAATGCAGGACATCACCAAAGAAATTGAGCCTTTGTTGCAAGATCCAGCTTGGGAAGTCTTTGCCTCAGACGAAGTGAGAATCGAACTTGAAACCCTCACAAAAAGAGCGTGGCTCAAGAAAGGAACGTCTACCGTCATCAAGGTGAACAGAAAAAGAGAAGCGCAAAGCTACATCGGCTTCCTCAATCAAAAATCGTTCCGCTGCCATCTCTACGACATGGCATGGCAGAATCAAGAGGAGGTACTGCAATCCCTCGATCTTTTTTTACAAGCGTACCCGCACAAACGCATCTGCGTTGTCTGGGACAATGCAGCATTTCACAAAGGAAAGAAGATCAAAGAGGCGCTCAAAAAAGGAGGACTGCTTGAGCGTGTTCATCTCGTTGCTCTTCCTCCCTACGCACCAGACAAGAATCCTATCGAACACGTCTGGAAAGATGCAAAAGAAAAGATCGCAAACAAACAACAGGACAACCTGCAGGAAACAAAAGCAGCATTCCGCGGGCACATCGAGAGACGAACCTTCAAATATACTAACAGCCTTTTAAAATTGTGAATTTATCGGTAAGCAACGTTTTCAG
>CAYINT010000091.1:0-4282 GCA_964364875.1 uncultured Gammaproteobacteria bacterium
CTTCAAGGAGTCCGATTTTGACTCTTATGAGTCCGATTTTGATTTTTTGGTAACATAGTCTGAGATAAATATTGTCATTTTTACAATATACGAAGAATATTGATCGACCGGAAATTCTTGCATAGTTCGAAGTGGAGAACTTCCAATCAATACTTATAGAAATATGTACAATCCTGTATACTCAACGGTATGAAAACCCCGTTCATATTGGTAAAAAAAGGCAAAGGCAAACAGAAACTTTCCAACCACAAACCCGGTACACCGAAGGAAGTATTGGTTGAATATGGAACGATTCCTTCCATTACGCAGATTGCTCTTGGCACTCTTCCCGCTGGAACAAAAACAGAACCACATCAACATCCGACGATGTGGGAGATATATTATATTCTTCGCGGCAAGGCGATATATACAATCGGTGAAGAAAAAAAAGAAGTGGATAGTGGAGATTTTTTTGCAGTTCCGCCAGGTACGCTTCATTGTCAACATGCAATTGAAGAACATGTCATATACTATTTTGGCGTTGCGACAGATGCTTTCAAACAACACAAAAATCTGCGCCCTACTTGATGGCAAAAAGGCCATGCTCGCCGGAACAATAAACGATCCCGCGCTACAATCACGTTGTCATTGCGCCATCAACGTTGTGCATAGCCCAATTTTATGGTAGAATCGCTTCGGTCAGTAAGCGTTCTTGAATATGGAACAACCACAGTTTTCTAACCATCATTTCGGCATCCGCGTTCCGCTTGCAATTGTCGCGGCGCTTGCTGTTCTCGCGCTGCTTTTTACCGTGTACAGCAGCCGAAAGAACACAAAGGATGACTATGTCGCAGAAGCGAAAACGCTGTTTCAACAACTGCAATCTCAGGGCGTGGCAATGGAGGACGGGCCGTGCTTGGGCCGCATAGCCAATGATTGGGTTGTTGATGTCGCACACAACCCGCGCCAACCGGTTGATGACAAAACTGAAAACCAGTGCGCAGAGTTCCGCGATGGGACTGCGCGCCATTTTATCGAGCTGGCGCCGGACGGCAGTTTTTTGAGGCAGCAATAATATGCCAATCGAGCGACTCATGTTGACGCACGTCCCTGTCCATGAAGAGCGGGAACCAAACCCCGTTTTTGGCGATGCGCTTATTGTTGGGCCTGCCAAACCCCATGGCGGGCCGTACCTGGAAGTCCAAAGCGTTGCAACAGGACTTGCCACGCTGTACGAAAGGCTTCGCAACACGCTGGATTTCCGCGATGAACACCTTATTCGGGTGTATGCTGTTCGCCGGATGCTGAAACGTCGGCTTATCCGCGGAGCGCAGGCTGACCGCATCGTCGTGCCATTATTGCAGGAACTCATCCGCGGCGGATATATTTCGAGTGCGAATGTTCCCGAAACGAGTATTCCGGAATACGAAGCGATCGTCACAAAGTACATACAGCTTTTCACGTTTCTTATCCAGACTCATAATGGCCAGTCGGACGGCAAACTGTGGGATTGGGTGTTTTTGCTGCTTGCGAATGAAATGGACGAGAAGCTTGTTCCTGTTCCCGCGCAAACGAAGCTTATCGACAGCCTCGTCGGATTGCTGGAACATGAAAATATGCTGTGCAACTGGCCTCTGCCCGAGGAAGAAAAACGCCGCCAAACGCTTATCGCAGTGTATCGTTCGATGCTAAAGCATAACAATGAGTTGATCAGCTGGCGGTTGTTTAAAGAACAGTTTCCGAAATGGCGCGAGCACCCGACCATTAATCAAATCCGCCTCGCGGCAGAACAGATTCCCGGGGCAAAAGCGGATATGGATCATGCCACGCAGATGCAAGCCGCAGACCGTTTGGCGCGGGCAATTAAGCCCGTGACGACCACGCTCTGGCTGCTCCATGAAACCATGCTTCGCGAAGATGACCGCGGAATCATTATCAGACATGCCGAGCTCATGAAGGAGAAACTGACGGAAACAGTCCATGCGCGGTACAAATCAACGCGCAGCAGGCTTGCCCGGGCGCTTTGGCGTTCCTTGTTATACATCTTTCTGACAAAGATGGTGTTGGCGTTGTTACTCGAAGTTCCGGCCGACAAGCTGCTGATCGGCGCGGTCAATTGGATCAATATTGGAATCAATATCGCCGCGCCTGTTTTTCTGTTGCTGATTTTTGGCCTCTCAGTGCGGATTCCGGGCGAGAAAAACACCGAGCAGATTCGCAAAATCGCCGAACGCCTCATTTTTGAAGGCACAACCGGCTTAGAGCCGCTCCGCGCGCCTCGCCCGTACCGCGTGCTTCTTTCGAGGTTTTTTAACAGCGTCTACGCAGTCATGTATCTCGTCACGTTTGGCGCGATCGTTAGCCTGCTGCTGCGGTTCGATTTCAGTTTCGTCGGCATATTGCTGTTTCTCGTCTTTCTTTCCGTGGTCAGTTTTTTCGGCTTTCGTTTGCGGGAACAAGCGCATGAGCTTATTGTGACAAAGGGGCAGGAACAGTTTATTATTTTCATCGCAGTGCTGTTTTTCTTGCCGATTCTTTCGGCTGGCCGATGGATTGCGCAACAATCATCAAAGATCAATCTTTTCCTCTATTTCTTTGATTTGTTTATCGAAGCTCCGCTGCAGGCGTTTTTGGAATTCTTTGATAAATTTACCGGATTTGTCCGCGAAAAGAAGGACGATGTCACATCCTAGTAATTCGCCAGTCGTTCCTCTTAGCGGGACAGCCCACATGCACCACGTCGAGCCGCACGGAAAAGCTGGACGGTATTTACGAGAAGTCGTGTTTGCGGCAAGTGACGGCTTGGTGACAACATTTGCCGTCGTTGCAGGCTCTGCGGGCGCGCACCTTGATCCCTCTATCATCATCGTGTTGGGATTTGCCAACCTTGTCGGCGACGGAATTTCCATGGGGCTTGGAGAATACCTGGGAAGCAAGTCCGAGCAGGAGTACTATAATGAGCAAGAAAGGAAGGAGCGATGGGAGATTGAAAACAAACGCGAGGCGGAAATTCAAGAAATGCGGAATATTTTTCAGGGATGGGGAATGAAAGGCAAGCAGCTTGAAGATACAGTCCAAACGGTTATCCAGGACAAAGAAGTCTGGGTTGATCTCATGATGCGGTTTGAGCTTGGATTCCAGCGGGATGATGAAAAATCACCAGCAAGCTCGGGTCTCGTCATGTTTATCAGTTTTGCCGTCATTGGCCTTGCGCCGCTGCTGCCGTTTATGTTTCGCGCATCAGCGGGCTTTGCATGGTCAATTGCTATTACTGCGCTGATGATGTTTACCGTCGGCGCGCTGCGTTCCCGCGTGACAAGGCTGCGGTGGACGGTTTCTGGGCTTGAGATGCTCCTTGTCGGTTCTTTAGCTGCAGGCAGTGCCTATGCTATTGGGGTTGTGCTGTCACGGGTGTTTCATATACAATAAAACAAGTCTCGCCCATCTTTCAACGACCCATACCATGAAACGAAACACGCTGATCCTCAGTATCCTTGCCGTGCTTATCATTGCCGGCGTTGCAACGGCGCTTTTTTTTGGACGAACCCCGTCAACGACGAATGACGATGAAGTTATTATAAACGAAGAGGTGGTGTTGGATGCAAATGAAGACCTTAACGCGGAGGGGGTATTCGATGAAGACACAAACGCAGAACTGGACATCAACGCCGATCTTGACGTGTTACCAGACGAAAGTGCGGACGATGAAGTTTTGGACGTCAATGCAATTGCAATCGAAACGGTGAGAGATGTGATGTATACAAAAGACGGTTTTTCACCGAAAACTTTGACTATCTCTGTCGGCGATACAGTGCTGTGGACGAATGCAACCAACGGATCAGTCTACATAGCGCCAGACGACCACCCTTCACACACAAAGTATGAAGGCGTATGGGACGACACGGGAGAAGGAAACATTGCCAGCGCAGAAGATTACTCTTTCACGTTTACGAAGGCGGGAACGTATACGTACCACAACCATTTGAATACCGCGCAGACGGGAACCATTGTTGTAGAGTAAAGCGACCGATCGCCGCTTTCGCACTTTGGATTTCGCCAGAAAGTATCAGCTATGCCTCGACGCACACGGATGCTTGGTCATAAAGAAAAACAAAAGCGAGAAAAGACGCGATACTTGTTTGTCTGCGGCGGCGTGCTTTCCGGCGTCGGCAAAGGGACGGCAGTAGCATCCATCGGCAGGCTGTTGTTGTCCAAAGGATTCCGCGTCACAGCAATGAAAATAGATCCGTACCTCAATGTTGATGCGGGAACAATGAACCCCACCGAACACGGTGAGGTTTTT
>CAYINT010000092.1:0-4078 GCA_964364875.1 uncultured Gammaproteobacteria bacterium
AACGGAAATGTTGTTGATTCTGGGGGATTGGCTGGGAAATGGTGGGTAGTTACGAGTAGTGAATTTGACAAAAAAACCTCAAGTGCTAAGGTTATGTGTTCCTTCCATTGAATATATATCGATGAAAAAAACCATTGCCTTTGTTTCCGTAGTAATTATTACATTTTTGGCTGGCATTAGCCAAAGCAATAAAGCTTATGCCGGTGAATATACCTCAGAGACGCTGGTCAATGGCGGTTTTGAGAATGATCCAATTGCCTCGGGCTGGTCTGTTTCCTCCGGGACACCTGTGGGCGTGTGGACGGGAACTACATGGCATGGCGGCAAACGCGGAGCAAAGCTCGGTGTCGCAGATAGCACGCAATCGGTAAGCCAGGAAGTCGTTATTCCAGCAGGCACTAGCAAAGCAACCCTGTCCATGTGGTATGGCTGGGGTTCCTATGAATATCGCGCTGGATACGGAAGCGTGACGTTCGGCGTGTACAGCACGACAGATCCGACAGAAAATTATTGCCAAAAAGTGCTTGATCCCGGCATTAATCGGCCAAGCATGACATGGACATGGTTCTCGTGCGATCTCGCTGATGTGAAAGAGAAAAAAGTCCGCGTACAATTTTCCGTTACGAATACGCTTAACGCGCTTCTGACGACAGCATATGTTGACGACGCAAGCCTTATTCTGCAGGTTAACGAATCGACTTTGCCCGTCGTGGCGGCAACAATCTCGCCGGCATCTCCAGACGGAACAAATGGTTTTTTCAAGACCGCTCCCACAATCACGCTGAGCGCATCCGATGGTACGTATGGCAGCGGCGTCGCGTCGGTTTGGTACAAATGGGACGAAGGCGCAGTGGTAAATTACACCAGTCCGTTTGTCGCGCCGGAAGGAAAGCACACACTGACATCATGGGCTTTTGACAACGCGTCAAACATGTCCGCACCCGTGTCGACGTATCTTCTGGTTGATACGAAAACGCCGGCAGTGACGGCAACAAGTACGCCTGTAACGCCCGACGGGAACAACAGTTATTACAAAACACAACCAGGAGTCACGTTGCAGATCACTGATGAGACTGGCGGTAGTGGCGCAGGAAGTGCTTACTACAAAATTGACGGCGCTGCATATACGCAATACGTCAACGTTCCTATCCTTCTCCCGCAGGGCGCACACATAGTGATGTACTATGCGACAGACTGGGCAGGAAACGCGACACCGGAGCGTACACTTGCCATGAATGTCGATCTCACCGATCCCTTTTTGATGATTGATCAGGCAAGCCAGGTGGCAACCGTCAGTTCTTCTCCGATGAAAATTACGGGAACCGCTGTTGATGGAGGCGCAGGCATCTTCACGATTACCGCTAACGATATTCCTGCCGAGATTGATGCGCAAGGCCGATTCACCGTGCGCGTTCCGCTTGTCAACGGCAAAAATATAATCGCTTTTACCGCGACAGACGGTTCCGGCCGGACCATACAATTCAAACGCACCGTTACTCTGACACAAGGACGCGTACTTGGCGTCAGTGTTTCTGTTCCCGTCGTGCGCGCGTTGAAGTCAAATATCATCAATGCGACTCACCGCAAGAACTTCAATCAGCGCGTGGTTCTCACTGGCAAAAACTTTGACCGCGCGACGCGTGTGTGGATTGGCAAGCGCGAAGCGCAACGCGTTGTGTACCGTTCTCCAAGCAGGATTGACGTGTACATCGCGATGAATACGCAAAAACGCGGCCTTTGGGACATCACGGTGACCAATGGCGACGGCCAGACCACAACGGCGTGGAAAGCGCTGCGCGTTCGATAAAAGCTCGACGAAAACAAGTATTTCGGGTATAGTTAAGCCCTGATATTTTTTGCATACATTATTAACCCCTGACGTTCTCCCCTTATCCTTTCCTCGTCCCGCAAGCAGGACTCGGATTCGGAAGGGGAGATGAATCAAAGTTTCCATGTCTCTGACCATGACGCGAAGTTCTGAAGGAAAGCGGCCGGCAGCAGATGCCTTAATTTTTGCCTTGTTTGCCAAAGAACGCATCCAAAACCACCCTTTCTACAAACTGCTCTCGCCGGCAAACCAACGATACCTGCAGACGTTTGTCAAAAAGGGTTTCCACAATGGCAAAGGCGAAGTAGATTTCGTCGTGTTTCCGGACGGAAAACCAGCCACGGCGTTTCTTGTCGGCCTTGGACCGAAACAAGAATGGTCGCGCAAACGGTTCATATTCCACACGCGGCAGCTTGTCAGCATTGCCAATGGCGAAAAAATCGCTTCCATCGCGGTTCACCTTCCATCGCTTGCGTTTCCATACAGCGCAGTTTCTCACATGGCGCGTACGACAATCGTCAGTTTGCTTATGGCCGAGTACAAATTCAGCAAATACCAGAAGCAGGAAAAAAAGCAGCGTTCTCTGAAACGCGTGGAACTTGTTGTTTCTGACGAAGCGGGCGTAGCGCAGGCGTTTCATGAAGGTAAAATCATTGCGAGATATGTCAACAACTGCCGTGATCTTGCCAACACGCCCGGCAGCGACATGACGCCGCAGCTGCTGGCCAACAACGCGGCGGAACTAGCGAAGAAAACCGGATGCGCAATTCGCGTTTTTGACCGCAAGGCCATGGAAAAAGAAAAGATGGGTGCTATCGTAGGCGTTTCAAAAGGCAGCATTGAAGAACCGCGGTTTATTATTATGGAATACAAAGGCGGGAACAAAACCGACGCGCCGCTCGTGTTTGTCGGCAAAGGCGTGACGTTTGACTCCGGCGGCATTAACCTCAAATCCAGTCAAGCGCTTTCGGAAATGCACATGGACATGTCCGGCGGGGCAGCAGCGATTTGCGCGACAGCCGCGATTGCCGAAATGAAACTCCCCGTCAATGTTATTGCGCTTGTTCCCGCAGTCGAGAACATGCCGTCGGGATCCGGTTACCGGCCTGGTGATGTGTTGCTGTCGCGATCGGGCGTCACGATCGAAGTCGGCAATACGGACGCGGAAGGCCGCGTCATCCTTTCTGACGCGCTTGATTTTGCCAAACAGTACAAACCGCAAATTATTGTTGATCTCGCGACGCTCACTGGTTCTGCAATGGCAGCGCTTGGACAGCGCATGGCCGGATTGTTTACTGCTCAAGACGATCTTGCCGATGAGTTTTTGCGCATCGGCGAGGAGACCGGCGATTACCTCTGGCGCTTGCCGATGACCGAAGAATATGAGGAAGAAATCAAAGGAACGTTTGCCGACATCAGTAATGCCAGCAAAGTGCGCTATGGCGACGCGATTCATGGCGCACTGTTCCTGAAACGGTTTGTCGGGAACTCCCCGTGGGCGCACCTCGACATTGCGCCGACCATGACGTCAACAGACGGCCAATACTTAGCAAAAGGGGCGACGGGAACAGGCGTACGCGTTCTCATTGCGCTGGCGGAAGCTAGAGCAAAGCAGAAATCATAAAGCAAAAAACAATTCACCCCTCTCCCGCCACCGAGTATACAAATTAATGAAGGCGGGGCCCCGCCGAAAGGCGGTGGCCAGCCTCCCCTTATCCGTTCCTCCGCTCCGCTTCGGATCCAGAAGGGGAGGAGGAATAAGGAAAAAGTCAAAAGTTAAGAAACACAAAGGCGCAAATCTTGTTTGCGCAGGAGTGCACAGTGAACGAAAAGTGGGAAAGTAAGAAAGTAGGAAAGTAGATAATTCTATGTTCGATCTGGTCATTGTTGGAGCGTCGGCGGCTGGCGTTTCGGCTGCGATTTACGCGGCACGAAGAAATCTGAAATTTGTTCTCGTCACCGGCGACGTTGGCGGCGAAGTCGCCACGTCCGGCGAAATCGAAAACTATCCTGGATTCAAGCACACGGATGGCATCGAGCTGACGCAAAAGTTCCAAGAACAGCTTGAGTATAACAAGGTAACAATCGAACAACCGGTAAAAGTGGAATCAATCAAGCGGTTCCCGGGCGGATTTCGCGTGTCCGGCGGCCATGTGACGAAGCCAATGTCATGGGAAGCAAAAGCCGTGATCATTGCGACAGGCATTCATCCAAAACCGCTTCCCGTTCCTTCCGAGTCAAAACTGCGCG
>CAYINT010000093.1:0-3945 GCA_964364875.1 uncultured Gammaproteobacteria bacterium
TCATTGTACCGCGAAAGGCCAAGATACGCTAAGGAGATGTGTGAATATCAGTAGTAGTCAACTACTACAGGTTGTATATCAAAAAACGAAAAACAGATAAAATTTATGTGCTCCATGAAATACTCGGTGGAGGCGGCCGAACCAGTTGTGGTCCGAACCGCCTCCTGAATGAACATCCCTCCTTGGATGCTCCGCGCCGTGTTACCAGGTGGCCGGCCCAGCCACGCGCACGAACTCCGGGAAGTGGCCCCTCCGTGGTTTGACGTCCTTGGAAGCACGACAGATCTTCTCGTGCCGTGTCCGGTGTAGTTCTGGATCGATGACGAAGAGCAACCGACCGTCATCCCTCGTGTGTGGCATCGTGAGAACGCACCGGCCGTGCCAGTGCACGATCACCTTGACCCCCAACACGTCATCAAGATACAGACGCAGGTGGCTCGGCCCACGATCCTTCCTGATGTTGCAGGTACCGGGTCCCCCCTGGATTCTGCACTCAACCTCAGCCTGGATCGCTGCCAGATCAAGCGCTTGTACCGATACGTCGAGTACCATCGGCTCCTCCCTTCAGAAGTTGGTCTCTTCGAGATCGCGCTGAGCGGCGCGTACTCGCTCTGCCTCGCGCACATCGACAGGTTGCGCTGCCGGACGTTGCCGCGGCGGGCTTCCCGGATCACGTTGCTCCTCTGCGGGAACGCGATCATCTGGTTGTTTCTCGGCCATTGTCCCCTCCGCACAAAATAAAAACCCGCCGCCCGTGTGCTGAGGGGCGGTTTTGACGTTGATCGAATTCCCAAACGACCCGCTTACCTCAGCTGGTGGCTAAAGCCAAAGAAGAAAAAACCGAAGGACCACTGGATGGCCTTGTTTGCGCTTTTCCTGCCTTGTGCGAGGGTCGTTGTCATAGATAGGAACACTGTAGCACTATCTAAAAATCCGTCAACCCCATAATCATTGCCCAAAGCGGAGCTGCCGGCACCTCCGCCATGGCAAGGGATGTATGTAAGGGCAGAACATGTTCTGCCCCAACGTAGCGCGGGTCGCGCGACCCGCGCTACTACAGGCTTTGGAGAACCTTTCGCGTAGCGTCGGATCCCGTTCCGACGCGTCCATGTGAGAACCACAGATGCTTCCGTATCCAGCTTCCTGCTTTCCGAAACGGAGCAAAATAATCACGATGCGCTTTTTGCTGTTCTGGAATTACAATACTGTTCTCCTGCGCTGGAATTGCCGGCTGTTCATCGCGAACAATGTCCTCAGCCGACCGCGGGGCCAATCGCGGTCCGCCTGATGATGCTTTCCAGATTCCGGTAATCGTCAACGCATCGCTGTTTGCAATGCTTGGAACATCGGTAACGCTGGATGGAATGCTCACGCGAAGCGTTCCGTATTCTGTTTCCAGCGAAAACGCCCGGCCGCGCTTGTTCAGCACTTTGCCCGATAAAGAAGTCAGCATGTTTGGCGTCAGCGTTTTCGAAAATGGAACAGCTTGCGGAACATCACCGTTCTCGCCAACTTTGACATCCTCCTCGCTTTGAACCGTGAGTTTCGTTTCGCCGGACGGATGCGTGATTTTTCCAGTAGCGCGAACGCGGTCGCCTTCTGTCACATCCGGCAACAGTACGGAACTTCCTGCGATGTGGAATGCTTGTTTGCCGTCGGACACAACAAAGCCCGATGTGAAGACGGTCCCCGTTCCCGCAGTGACTGTCGCCTCAATGGTGATGATGGAACCGGATTTTTTCGTTTTTCCTGTTGTTGATTCCACGACCGCCGTGTTGGAAAACGCATTGTCTTCGCCCGGCGTCGGATCAGTCCATTGCCAGCGGTTCTTTTCGTTTCTACTCCACGACTCCCCTGCTTTGGCGGAATCATACTGCACGCCGTTGCGAATTGTTCCCGATGGATCAAGGAGATACAACACACCGCCGGAATTTTTCAGCGCGATTTTCGTGTCGGGCCGAAATAATGCGAATGTTTCTCCGCTTTCAAGAACCGTGTTTTCCGGAATACGGAATGTTTTTCGTTGATCCGTGATGCTCCAGCCGGAAAGATCAGTGGAAACTTTTCCTGCGTTTTTCACTTCAATAAACTCATCGTTTGTATCGTTGCCATCCGGATTCGGCACGAGTTCATTGAAAAGAATATGGAATGATTGATAATCTTCCGGCCTCGGTTTTCGCGGCGGAACATTGCCCGTTTCCGCATTCGTTTCATCGGACAGGTTCTCGCCTGACCACAACCATCCCGTCCCCCTGCGCACGTACGACTCCGCTTCAGAAACAGATCCCGTGTATGCCACTTGGTCAATGATTGATGCGTCGGGCGCAAGAAGCAGCACGGTATTGGATCCGCTGTTTGGCAGTGCAAGATGAGATACCGTCCGCGGAATCAGTAAAAATCCGTGCGCGGGAACAAGAACGCCGGTCTTCCATGTATAGGAACTTTTGTTGACCACAATCTTCCAGCCACGCACATCAACTTCTTCATCGCCATAGTTTTCCAGCTCGATGAATTCACCGGCCGCGTCGCTGCCTTTTGGATTCGGCAGGAGTTCCGACAATCGCAGCGTTTTGGGCGTTGCAACGGTCGATGCCTCCTGCGAGTCGCCAATTGCCGGCGGCATCTGGTTTTGTATGGTTTGTTCCGACTGGGGCGGAATCGTCGCGACCGGTCCCTGCGCGATCAATTCCTTCGTTTCAGTGGAACGCATGTTGCCGTCAGACACCGCCAGCGTCACGGAATATGTTCCTGCCATTGGGAATGTTTTTGTCGGCGTGGAACTGTCTGATGTTGTTCCGTCGCCAAATGACCAGAGATAGGTCAACGGATCGTTTTCGGGATCAGTACTTTCGGACGCGTCAAACTGAAGCGGCGTTCCCGCCTGAACGGTTGTGTCGCTGTTCCAGACAATCGTCGGCGCGCTGTTGGAGTTTGCAGAACCCGGCGTGCCAAATTCTTTTGTCGCGTCATCTAAACCGGAACTGATTGACGCCGTGTGCCAGCCTTCCTTCACCGTTCCGTCCGCGCCCAAGGGATTCCTCTCCATTGATTTCCAGACAGAACCTGATGTGTAACTTCCGGCCAAAGGACTCCCCGATCCGTCGTCCGCTGTGTCGATCAATGTTCCCGCACCGTCGCGAAGCGCGATTTGCAGTTTCGAGTTGACGAGGCTGAGCGAGGAACTGACAAGATCAGGAACAGCCGCAAGCCGGGAATTGTCAGCCGGGTTGCGGGCGATAAGAAAGTAACCGTTTAGCGCGATGGTTCCCGACGGGATCGTGAGCATCGTCACTGTGTTTCCGCCGGACAGTTTGGTCAGCGACCAGCCGGAAAGGTCAATAGGCTCGGAACTCGTATTACGCAGTTCGATCCACTCGTCCGACGAGCTTTGCGAACTGCCCATCCACAGAAGTTCGCTGATGACGACCCGCGGCATCGTTCCCGCAGTTGCTTTGTGAAACGGAACAAACAGGCCTGCGCCTAAAGTCAGGCAGAGAAACAATATTTTTGAGGACATAGAAAAGGACTCTAATGATGAGCCCCGTCATGTGTATTGTAGAACACCTTGTTTCCGCCGTCAAGCCTTGTTTTTTTCACATAATCACGCTAGTCTTGAACCGCGCCCATGTGGGTCGAGTTCACAAGCGAAGCAAACTGTCCTTCAATATTGTTCAGGATGGTTCGAAGGATGGTGAGTGCGTCGAACCACTTTGTTTCGCGCGGGACGAGACGGGTTGAGCGATAGCACCGACAGGTGCTCGCGAAACCCCCGGGCCAACGAAATGGTTTGAATGATATCGCCAACGGCGATCGGGCAACCCGAGAAAAGCTGAATTGATAAAGTAATTGGGCGGATGGCGAAACTGGCAGACGCATCAGCCTTAGGAGCTGATGGGAGTAATCCCGTGGGGGTTCGAGTCCTCCTCCGCCCACCAATACGGAACT
>CAYINT010000094.1:0-3605 GCA_964364875.1 uncultured Gammaproteobacteria bacterium
AAGAACTTCGCCTCGCAGGGATCACGACGGTCGATGGGGCGAATCATTTCCTCACCGCAACCTTCATCCCTGCGTTCAATGCGCAGTTCGCTGTGCCAGCGGCCGAGCATGGGGATCTCCATGGTCCGCTCACGACAGCGACAGAGGCGATACCTGACCTTTACCTTTTTCCTTTTGACCTTTGCCTTGTGCTTTTTGATTTGTTCTTCTACCCCACCGTTCTCGCCAATCGGCGAAACTGCGCCGTACTGAGCACAATCAGCGCCGTCATCAGCACGCCGATCCCGAAGATAATAGTGACGACAGGAACGCGGTTCCCGAGAAATCCAACAATGAGAATCAGCGGTAATCCGACAAGGTTCATGAGCGTCACAAGGAAACCAAACACGCGGCCGCGGGTATGTTCCGACGTCTGCTCGTGGATCAGCGTTTGGCCTGCGATAATAACAAAGACGTCGCCGAGTCCGGAAAGGAGTGCAAGCAGCGCGACAAAAATGACAAGATCACCACGGCCGGTCGAAAACATATCCGCAGTTTTGTACAGAGGAAACAACATCAGCGTCACGCTGGCAATGAGCATGCCCCAGAGAACAATCGTCGTTTTCTCGATCCGGCTTTTCAGCCAGTTGGCAATGATCGCTCCGAAAAACGCGCCGATTCCTGCGGGCGTGATAATAAAGTAGCTGAGTTCATCGATGGAATAGCGAAATACGTTGCGTGCTAAATCCGGCAGCAAAGAAATGATCGCACGTTCAAACGAGAACACAGCAGAAAACAGCAAGATCACAACAAGAAGAAATCTGTTCCCGCGGATAAAGTGCAGCCCTTCCTGCATTTCTTTGCGCAAGGAACCAAACGCGCGTTCTGCCAGAGAACGCCCGCCTTTGTGTTCGAGGTGTTTTTTGATGGGTGGAAGAATAATGTTCATCACCGAGGCTAGTCCAAACATGCCGATGAGGATGAGGAATGTCGTTGTCTCGCCGAGAAACTGCAACGCAGGCCCGGCAAGCGAATAGCCGATGAGGAAGGCCGTGTAGGTCGTAAAAACGAACAGCGAGTTTGCGGAAAAATACCCTTTTCGGTGCACCAGTGACGCAATCGATGACGATTCAGCTGGACCGAAAAACTGTGAAATCGTGGAGATAACAAACGCAATAATGAGTAATGCCAACGCATATTGGTTGAAGAATAGAATTGCCAATGCGATCAAACACCGGCTGATGTTGGAAAGAAACAGAATGTATTTGCGGTTGAAGTTGTCCGCATACACGCCCGCCAACGACGAGAAAAAAATCGGCGGGATGGAAATGAGCGCGACGAGAATACTGACCAGCGCGTTGGAGTGTGTCCGTTCGTACAGAATGATAACCAGCGAGAAATTCAAAACGTGCCCTGCAAGCTGCGATAGCACCTGCGAGAACCAGAGATATTTAAAAGGACCGTGCCGGAGGACAAAGCCGACCTTCAGGTGCTTGATGGAATCGTCGGTGAGTTCGGGGAGTTCGACAGAGAATTCCGCCATTTTCTTAACTTATTAATCTGCTAAGTGATAGTCTCTGTAATCAGTAATCCATGAAAAAGTTTCTTCAACGCCATATAGATCACACCGACGTTTTGAGCATTCTGACCACCGTCGACGAGAATGGTTACAATCTGCGGCCTGCTTTGAATGGTAAGATGGTTTCCGTCATCGAGTTGTACGCAGTGGATAGTGATGACTTGTTTCCCGCCGACTTCCCACCAAGAACCCTTCGTCGCACGCAAGGAGGTATTTGTATCTTTCTCTATACGCGCGCCAATGCTTTCGAGTACATTTTGAGCATGAGAAAGGAGTGTAGTACTTGGAGCATTAATAATGATTGTCATCCTCTGCCATGGCCAGGTGAGTGGGCCCCAAGAGTTTTCTCCAAACCACATGAATGCGATGCCAGCAAGAACACAAGCGCCAAGAGCTGCGGAGAGTAGAATAGTATGTTGCATGACAAAGGTAACCTTTGCCGGATCAAGAAGCGACCCCAATCCAAAAACAATGAGGGCTAAACTGCCGCTGAAGATCGCAGCGATAATAAATCTATAAAGAAGCGGCAACATCTCGTTTTGTTCTCTTCATCTTTCTCCTCCATTCCGCAATTTTTGCATGATTACCAGAAAGGAGTACCGCGGGAACGGACATGTCTTTGTACTTTTCCGGCCGGGTGTACTGCGGATATTCCAGTGTGGAGCCGTCGGAAAATGATTCGTCGTGGCTCGATTCGTCTTTTCCAAGAACGCCGGGCAAGAGGCGGCTGACTGTGTCAATGACGACCATTGCGCCAAGCTCGCCGCCCGTCAGGACAAAATCGCCGATGGACAGTTCTTCGTCAACCAGGGAACCAACTCGCTCATCAACACCTTCATACCGTCCGCAGAGCAGAACCAGCCGTTTGTACTTTTTCGCGAATGTTCTCGCGTCTTTTTGCGTGAACCGCCGGCCCCGTGCCGACAGCAAAATCGTTCTCGTGGTAGAGGAACGCTTCGGGACGATTTTTTTCAACGCTTTTGCAAACGGTTCAACCATCATCACCATGCCCACTCCCCCGCCGTAGGGTTTGTCGTCAACGGTCCGGTGTTTGTCGGTTGTAAACTGTCGAAGATCGTGCGTTTTGACCAGAATCTTTTTCCTCTTTTGTGCGCGGCCGAGAATGCTTGTTTCAAGATACGAATCTAGGCTGTGCGGAAAAATGGTGATGATGTCAAAGCGATAGGGCATAGCAGAGATATTGTACCATATGTCTCCATTTGATAGCAGCGACTGCGCAGTCGCTGCTATCATTCATTTTTCTCTGGGGAACAGAGCAGCGAATCTTGTTCGCGGTTTGAAATAATGAAAGAAGCCCCATCGTGTCAGACGCGACAGGGCTTCGACAATGAACCGCGAGAGTTGTCATCTTCGCACCTTAGTTTGTGACATCGAGAGCAATGATGACCGTGGGAGTTTCGTTGGAACGAAGCAGTTCAGCCGCCCAGACCTTGCCATGGACAAGCTTGTACTCCACGACGAGACCCCAGCCTGCAAACTTCTGGCCGAAAAGTCCGAGCCGCGTATTGGCAAGTACCGGAACAGTCGTGACGGACTTGTACCACGAACCGCCTGCTCCCCGCTCATACACCGAGAACGAACTGACGGTGCCGTTTCCCATCCAGAGCGTTCCTGCCGTACGCCACATCCCATGTGCCTGCTCGACGCCAGCACGCAATCCAAACTGGCAGTGCTTGGATGGCGACCATGTCGGCCCGACGTGAAACTGCGACCAGCCTTGCTTCACGAGACCAAACCCGGTGAGCGTCAGCGAGCCAGTAATCGGAACATTGACCACTGCGTTGATCTGCGGCTTCTCCTTACCGTTCTGCAGGATCATCTGGCCTTCGACCTGCATAAACATTCCTGCAGATGCAGGGAGGGTGTTGAGCAGAACAGTCGTTAGTATGAGCACCATAATCATCGTCTTCATGACTATCCTTTCTTTGTTGTGGCCGAGAACATTGGACAAAATCCGATTGTCGAGGAACGATGGGTCATACGTAAATCATCTGGAGCAATAGCAGGTGATCCGGTATACTGACGG
>CAYINT010000095.1:0-3540 GCA_964364875.1 uncultured Gammaproteobacteria bacterium
GTAAAGCCTGCAGCGCAAGCGCCGTGTTCTCGGCTTGATGATGGCCGATCAGTGATGTGCGGAATGTTCCAGGGACGTTTTTCAAAGCAAATGTTGTGCCGTGCCAATCGGTTCTTTTCCAAATAAAATCTTTGCCGTCGCGCAAAACCGTAAGCTGCGCGTCGACGGACAAACAGCGTTCCCGAATGACGCGAAGAGTCGTTCCCGAATTTGCAGTGATGACGCGATTGTCGGCGTGGTTGATAATACCGGCCTTTTCTTTGGCAATAGCTGCAAGCGTTGCGCCGAGAATTTCCGTGTGATCGAAGGAAACGGACGTGATGACTTTGACAGGAAGGTGCAGCGCGGTTGTCGCATCAAGCCTGCCGCCTAAACCTACTTCGCAGACCAGCAGGTCAACCTTATTCCGTTTTGCGAGAAGAACGGCCATGGCAACCATGACTTCAAACCACGTTGGCCGGTCGTGCAACTTTTGTTCCACCTTCTTCACAAATGGTTTGATTACCGCGACAAGTTCCACAAGCTTTTTTTCCGAAATCGGCTTGCCGCCCACGCGAAAGCGCTCCACGGGCGAGACAAGGTGCGGCGAGGTAAAAGTCAGAACATTGTAACCAGCTTGGTTCAAAATAGCATCAAGCGTTGCCGCAACCGAACCTTTGCCGTTGGTTCCTGCAATCTGGACGCCGGTCATTTTCGCTTGCGGGTTTCCGAGAAGTTTCAGGAGATATTCGATGCGTTCCAGCGCCAGATACTCCTTTGCGGAAAAGCGCGGGAAGGATTGTAAAAAATTGACGTAGGTTTCCAGTGCGTTCTGCTTCATGCTTTGAGATAGCCCTTCATCCAGTAGAGGATCGTTGCGCCGTACTCACGGATCACGCCTTTCAACAGCAATATGCGTTCCCAGATATTCAAAGCAGGGCCGAGCGAAGAATTCGCCGGCGTACAAGTTACATTCACGTTGACCGCACGAAACGTTTCGCAGGCCCGGCGTTCGTGATACGGCGACGTGACGAGAAGCGCGGTGTTCCAACCATGTTCTGTCATGAGTATTTTCGTCAACTCTGCGTTCGAGCGTGTGTTTGTAGATTGTTTTTCTTCCACAAACGTTCCATCGTATTCGGAACTTTGCGCATACGCTGCCATCTGGACACTCTCAATAAACTTTTTGCTTTTGACCGGCCCGCCGCTGAAGAGGAGTGCATTTGCATACCCGGCGTGTTCCAACGCAATCCCGCCACGAATGCGATTTGCGACAACCGGCCCGACACTGCCGTCTTTTTTCAGCCCGCCGCCGAGAACAATAATGACATCTGCTTTCTTTGGAGTTTCAGAATAGCGAATCGGGAACATCAGAACTTGAGCGATGTTCCCGGCCGTGAGAAAAAGGATAACGAGGCCGACCGTAACGAGCAGTGCGCCACGCCTGCGGAGCATGCGAGTACGTTCTACACTTGGTCTCGAATTTGTTTCACGGCTCGCCTTCATAGCGAAAATCCAGAACCTTAGTACTTTTTGTGACCAAAAAGTACATCAAAAAGTCTCGGGGGGATTAAAACTCGCGCCCTTCTGAAGAAATGATATTTGCTTCTTTCCATCGACGCTCGGACAGTTAATCCCCCCGAACCCCCAGCCGTTACAGCTTGGAGCGCCATGTTCTACCAACCTTGGTAATATCTTGGGTGAGGTTGTGTAATACATTCTAGCCATTACGAAGGTTCTTTAACGTGGCAAGATCATTAGCCTGTCCGTCAGGAACAGTTTCGAGCAGCCAGTGCAAGTCCTTGAGTCTCGGTTCGCCGATGAGCGCACGGAAACCGGTAAGGCCAATCTCGCCTTTGCCGATGTGTTGGTGCCGGTCTTTGTGGCTGGCAAATGGAACTTTTGAGTCATTGCAATGCGACGCAAACAAGCGTTCCAATCCAATAATTTTCTCAAACTCGTCAAACGTTTCCTTGACGTTCTCTCGTGTCCGCAGATCATAGCCGGAGCCGAATGCATGCTGCGTGTCAAAGCAAATTCCACATTGCCCTTTTGTAGCGTCAATAATCGCGGCAAGTTCCTCAAACGTATCGCCGATAATCATGCCTGACCCGGCAGCGATTTCAACAAGGAATGTTGTTGTTCCATTGTAGCCATCGAGAATTTTCTTGACGCCCTCAATGACAATCTGCAGGGCCTGTTCTTCGCTTTCATTGCCCTTTGCGCTGCCGATATGCGTCATCATGGCGCGGGAACCAAGCGCGTCGGCGCGTTCCAATTCCTCACGCAATACTTTGATTGATGATGCCCGGGTCAAGGGATTGATTGAGGCAAGATTGATGTAGTACGGAGCGTGGACATACCATGCGGCCTGCTTCTCGTTCTCGCAAGCCTCACGAAACTGTTTGACAATATCAGGCGTCAGCTTTGCCGCAGTCCCGCCGTGCGGAGAACGCGTAAACATCTGGAAAATTTCGCAGCCAACCGTTGCAGCGTTCTTTGGAGCGTTTTCAACACCGCCGGCTATGGAAACATGTGCGCCGAAAAGCATAATTGACGTTTTGAATTTTCTCTAAAAATCGAAACGTTCCATATCTGACATACAAGAGTATAGCATGAAGGGGAAACAGAAAGGCAGCGGGTGTCGACACCCGCGCTGCGCAACGTTAATCGATATTTTCCGTTGCTTCGGTTGGCAGGATAGCCTCCGTACGTTTCCCTTCCTTCTGCCCGTGTTGCTCCCACAAATAATCAAACACACTTGTCAGCATCGCCACAATGTATTCATCCTCAATGAGCACAGCAATTGGTGCTTTGGGCTGCCATAAAATTACCTTGTTTGCAAAAAGCTGAAAGGAAGTGACAAACGGCGCAACGTCGTGGAGAATTCGCGTCTCGCGTAATTCTTTTTTATCACTTGAGCGAAGCGTTTCCGCATCTTCACTGGGCAGAAGTAATGCATCAATTCTGATGTTTCTCTTCAAGCGTGTGGCAATCCACCGACGCTCTTCTGCCCATGAGACGAAGCCGATGAAGTCCTTTGCCGATCCAAAAAAGCGTGACACCTCTTTTTCTTCACCCAGAATCTGGAAGAATGTTTTGACAAACTGATCTTCACCTTCCAGAATCCGTACCTTGGTCGGCAGGTCACCCTGGCTGTAGAGAGCGAGCATATCCGGCATGGCAGACCGCAGCGTGTGGCCGAGTTGCGATACTTTTTCACGTTTCTGGTGGATTTTTTCTAAGAGTACCGTTGGCGGCTCCACGACAAAGGTGTGCGAAAACTTTTTGCGCTGCGAAAACTTTGCCAAACCGTGGATTTCCAGCTCCTCAATCACCTTGTAGACGTTCGGCCGAGCCATAGAAAGTGCTTGGGCAAGCTTGGCAATGGTGGCTGGTCCAAGGGAAAGAGAGGTGATGTACAGATCGCACTGTGCCTCCGTAAGGCCCAATTCCTTCAAAGAAGTGTACAGATTTTCTTTCAGTTCCTGTTTAGTCATAACGGCTGTTTTTAGCGTTTTTCTCTGTTTGTAGTGTATACCATGGTTATACAAAAGTCAA
>CAYINT010000096.1:0-3504 GCA_964364875.1 uncultured Gammaproteobacteria bacterium
GCCATTCTGCAAGCTATGCTATGATTGAGAGAGGAAGAATCACGCAGGATTTAAGCAGAATAGAATATAGTGCTTCTGGCTTACTTATGCAAACACATAAAGAAAGGCTGTCTAAAGAAGAAACTGAGGACATATTAATAATGCCAAAGTCTTCGCGCCAGAAAAAACTACATATTGTTTCAGTCAATGATCCCAATGAAGATTTCAATGATCTCGAAACGCCATATTTAGTTGATTCCAGTGATGATGTATATGTTGGAACTATTGCCCATGAGTTAGCCCACTGTTTTAATGACAGAACAAAATTTCCGACGGAAATAATAAAAGTACTAGAGGGTCGAAGAAAAAAAGAATATCCAGATTTTGGAAAATGGCATTATAATGACAGTGGTAATAATGATAGTGAAGAGGATGTGGATATTATTGCCGCATTGTTCGGATATAAAAGAGGGGTTGTTGCAAAGCTCAATTTTATGATTAGTCGCACAAGTAGTTTAGGCCCATATGCCCAAAATAAACAATACATAATTGATTGCTTGGAGCGTAGAAAACAGCAAGTGCTAAAGTACTGTCCCTAAAATAGACTTGTTGCTTATTAGGGTGTTCTTGAGGAATTTGGCTAATTCTAGCCAATCACCATTCCCTAAGGTTAGCCAAAGTGGTTATTTGGCAACAGGTCTAATATATTACACGCAGCGGATTTCTATGTGGTCTTGCCACGAGGTACGGTGAAGGGAAAGTTTGAAAACTGTTAGGTTTTCATCTACCGCTGACACCCTGCGTTCTTTGCGCAGGGAGGTTCATGCAAACATAACCGAAGTCCCGGGACTCCGGTTATCACAAAGTATAAATCATGCATAGCGACGATGGCGCTTCGGTTATGGCAAAGTTAGAACTGGCCTTGCATATTGCGGCATGATCTCAATGCCGGTATAAAAGTACTTCAGAATCTGATCGTATGTCTTGCCGTTGTTCGCCATAGTCAGTCCGCCGTTTCCGCTCATTCCGACACCGTGGCCATAAAGGCTGGTGTAGCTGGCATCTTCGGGAACAGGAACCGACACAAGCCATGCAAACGGCCCTCCACTCCACACTTCCTCCCAAGCGCGTGTCCGGCCGTCGGTGTGCGCAAAGTACGGCGTGATAACACGCGCGCCTTGATAGGTCACTTCGAGGCCGTACGTATCGTCAACAGCTTTTGTGATATTGGGCGTGCGAAGTTCCAAATTATATCCTCGATAGACCTGGTCATTCGTCGCGTCCACGGTAAAATGTTCTGCGGCGTGTTTCGTGCCGTGATCAATGTGGTACTGCGCGTACGAACGCGCCGCGATGATCAGCGCCTTCTGGTATTCGGGATGCGCATTATTTGATGTTTCGCCTAGACCTCGCAGATACTGTTCCATCGGCAACGTGTTGACAAGCCACGTCGTTCCCGCCGATGATGCGCGCAAGGAAAGGCTGCCACGGAATGTATTGTCATTCAGGTTTGTGTTCCACGCCGGCCGGTTCTCAAAATTCACGGCTTCCATAATACCGCCGCCGTCTGCTGATACAACGTACCAGTCTGTTCCCGAGAGCGGCGCGTCGCCTCCCGTTGCCGCATACGTTCCATTCGCGTAGCTGAGCGTAATCTGTGCAGCGGCTGACGCGTGGCCGACGACGACTCCATTTGCGGTGATTGACATGGGGCTTGTCGATGTAACGACAACTGGTACCATCATCGTTGTAATGCCGACATCAAGAGCCGGCTCTCCTTGCGCCGTGTCTATTGCCGGAAACTCTACCGTGATCGGAATGGAAATATGACTGCCATTGATCCAGGCAAGATTTTCGGCGACCAGCTGGAAGTTCTCGGTAAACGTCCCCGGTGTGTTTGGCGCTTGCAGCGAGAACTGTACACGCGCGACCTGCCCCGGTTTTACGGTTTTTTGCGTGAGCGTTGCCGGGCGATACGCGACAGATGTCCATGATGCAGTACGGAATGCGCTTGTCCGGCCCGAAGGATCCGTTGCGTTGAGCGCAACAAAATTTTTTCCGCCGTTTGTCCAGGTCAAACGGCCGGTATTTTTCATATCAACCCACAGATCTGCCCTCTGACCGGTTTTGAGCGTCAATGACGTTGCTGATTGCCCGACAATTTGCGCTTGGTAGGGCGGTGGGGGCGGTGTAACGACGATGGTTAGATTCAACGTTCCGCCGTCAATCCATGTCGTGTTTTCAGCAAGCAGCTGAAAATGTTCTTCGTACGTTCCTGGCGTTGCCGGCGCTTGCACGACAAAAAGAAACTTCCCTTTCGCGCCAGGCGCCACCATAGGTTGTTTCAGCACCGTCGGCCGAAAGTATCGCTTCCAGGTTTTATGGTGGAATGCACTTGTCCTGCCCACAGGATCGATGACGTTGAATGCGATAATATTTTTACCTCGACGCGCCCACGTTTTTGTTCCCGTATTGGTAAATTCTACCCACAACGGCACTGCCTTTCCGACCACCATGGTGACCGTCCCCGCTGAACGTCCTGAAAATTCGGCGCTGTAACCGGTATTGTGCGACGCAGCATTCACATTTCCCGCCGACAATGTAATCGTCAGGATCGAAAAAATAAAAACCACCGTGCAGAGGGAATGATGGAAAGTGATGTGTTTGGCTCTACGCATTTTTATTCCTGCGAAATGTGTCAGGAAAAACACGGTGTTTCCACGAACAAGTCTGAGTAGAATACCATGAAAAAGTCGCGTTGTCAACACGTTCTCTGGCGTGGTAGAATACAAAAGTAGAAATCAAAATCAGAAGATACAGAAAATTGAGATTTTTGCTTTTTGAATTTTTCTTTTTGCTTTGTTCATGTCTCTTACCTCACGGATAGCATATAATACCGCCGTCCAGATTACCGGCAAAGCAATCTCGGTATTTCTTGGTGTCATCGGTGTCGCCCTGCTGACGCGTTACCTTGGACAGAGCGGTTACGGCCAGTATACGACGGCGCTTGCCTTCATGCAGTTTTTCGGAATTCTTGCTGACCTGGGATTGTATATTATCACCGTCAAGAAAATTTCTGAAAACCAAGAACGAAGTGAAGAGGTTTTTAACAACATTTTCACGCTTCGGCTGGTATCGGTGCTTGTGTTTGTTGTCGCTGCTCCGATGGCAGTTTTGTTTTTTCACTATCCGCCCATTATCAAGCTTGGTGTTGCAGCGCTGACATTGACCAATCTATTCCTCAGTTTGAACCAACTGCTTGTTGGTTTGTACCAAAAAGAGCTTGCGATGTCGCGTGCGGCGCTTGGCGATATTATCGGCAAGGCCGTCTCACTCGCGCTTATCATCGTTCTGATCGCGACGCACCAAACCCTGTTGTGGCTGTTTACGGCGTACACGGCCGGGGCGGCAGTGCAGTTTTTTTCGTCACTTTGCCTTGCGCGGCGTTATTTGCATATTCGTCTCTGCTATAATCGTGTTCTCTGGACTCAAATTTTCAAAGAAAGCTGGCCGATTGCCGTCACC
>CAYINT010000097.1:0-3467 GCA_964364875.1 uncultured Gammaproteobacteria bacterium
AGAACTCCTGCGTACCACAACAACATACAACGCGCGGTTGATGGAAGTTGTTCTTGCGCACAGGAAAACACCGGATGTTCTTGCAGGCATGTGGAAAGAAATTTCGAGAATAGCAAAAGAACAAAAAGAACCCTATCTTGCAAAAAGTACGCGGCGTGGAGTTTTGAGTCAGGTGGCAACGTACCGCGTGTTTCAGGAGCTCGGCCATACGCCGACATTCGCAACGCCTGACGAAGACGCTTTTAACACCGTTGACATGTGGGAGGATGATCAAACAGCGCTTCAAGTAGAGTGGTCGGATGAGTTGGAACCGCAATTACTGAGCACAGAAGCGTTGCCTGTTCCCGCCATAGCAATACCCGGTACTGACGCTGACCGATACTATTCCAGCAGAACGTTTAGTAAGGTGACGCGCTTCCGAAGCAAACTGCAATCCCTAAACCGCAGAGGGAGAAAAGTTCACGGATATCTGCTTGTTGTCCCGGATTCCATGATGGATCACGTTACCGGCGAGCCAACGCAGGAGATTATTCATTTTGTTCAAAAGCAACTTGGCTTAAAAAAACAGGAGAGGCGGGCGGCATGAAACATACAATCTATCTTATCCTTACGACCATTCTCGGTATGCTGCTTGCGGGCATTGCCCATGCGGTGATCGAGATTGTGTATCTCAACACTGCCGTCAACAACGCAAACCCTGTCGTGTGGCGGTACTATCTTAACGGAGCATTTCCTTGTTCTCTGCCTCCGATCGTGTTCTACGGATTGCCGGTTCTTGGCATAGTCGGCGGATTCTTCACTGGCCGCGTATGGTGGCGGTGGGTGTATAGAGAGGGAAGGCGCTGGCGAAAGAAACGGTAGCTTCACTGTTCCATCCGCGCAAAAAACGCTATACTCAGCATAGTTATCCACTTATCCAACCAACCATGACCACGTCTCGCCGTTCCAGCATTCTTGAGGGAATTCTTGTTCTCTTTACGATTGTTCTTTTGCTGCCATTAACTGCGCAGGCAGAGGGAAAAACGTACACAAACACGAAAAAGGGTTTTTCCGTCACCCTGCCCTCGGGTTGGAAAAAACTCAAGCCGGATACAAGCGATATTCTCTTCAACGCAGCGCGTACCGATCAAGCGGCACAGTGGATATTGACCATGACCGCGCTCAAAAACAAAAAGGAAGCGGCATCCATGCAGGAGAGCATGACGAAACAGCCGGTCGCCTTTGGTAAACTGGTCAAGAAAGAGCTCAACAAACAGTTCAGCAACAGCTGTTCTATGTCAAGCGCCAATAAGAAAACTCTTGGCAGTTTCACCGGCGCCATAGCTGTGTACGGCTGCACAAATGAAGGTGTGAAAGTTACCCTAGAGTTTTTCGGCTTTGTGCGGGAAACAAAACAATTCAGCACCGTCGGTGTGACGACAAAAGCCGGTTACGCAACACATAAGGCCGACTTTGAAACAATAACGACAAGCCTGGCGTTTACCAAATAACATATTTATTAATCACTACACTCTTATGAATCCACAACAACGTCGCGAAAAACTCGCAACAAAACCAAACCTGAGGATGCTTTGGTACGTACTGCTTTTTCTACAGGCGCTTGGCGTCCTCTTTGTGATTCTTGCCCTCATCAGTATTCTCTCGGGAGCGTCCCAATATGCCGGGCTCAATAGTTCAAACTTAGCAGCACGTTTTGCTCCTGCCATTCTTATCATTACGGCGGCTCTGCAAGTGGTGATTCTGTGGGCGCTGTATAATCTTACCGACTGGCTGCGTTGGGTATTATGGATAGGCGTTGTGCTATCGCTCATTTCCTTCAATCCCGTTTCTGTCGTTATTTCGGTTCTCGAAGCGCTTGCGTACATGGCAATTATCAAAACCGTGCAAGAACCGTCTGGCCCGGCAGTTTTGCCGCCGCCGCAGTAATGCGAATTTCTTGTTCGATTACGCAGTGTTGCCGTTTTTGCCTGTGGAAAACAAAGATGCTATACTCAGGCTAACGAAAAGAAAAAAACATGGATTGGCGAACGCTGTTTATCATCCTGCATATCCTCGGCACCATTTTCGGAGTTGCCGGTGCTACATTTGCGTTGGCGTTTTCCCGTAAAGCGCAGTCCGATGGAAACATTGACGCGTCGGAAGGAGCTCTTCTTGGCATCACCTATACATTCCTGCGCACTGGATTGATTCTTATCGTCCTGTCGGGTTTTGGCCTGCTTATCTATACGCGGCTTACTGAACATGCCCAATATCTCTACAGCATTCGTTTATGGCTAAAGCTGACGATTACCACCGTGCTGCTTTTGAATACGATTGCGCTTATGGCAAAAAGAATTCCCGGCTGGATTTCGCACGCTATTTCACTTGTTGGCTGGTATGCGGCGTTTATCATCGGCGCGTGGCGCGGCTATCACTGGTCGTATCTCACCGGCATTGTCGCATTGGCGATCCTGACCCTCATGGTCGGTTTTATCCTCAAACGGACAGATGTTGCTAAACACATGCACGCATGAACACATTACAACTTCTCGCGCTTATCGCACATGATTTTCTGGGCCTTGGAGCCGTTATTTTATCGTACGCCGTGTGGATGATGCTCATGAAACGGCCGACGAATCTTCTCCGAGCGGCAAAAACTGCATGGTGGGCGTTTGCGCTGATCATGACGTCGTGGATCACCGGCGGATACTATTACGTCACGCACTATGGCTCGGCCGTGAAACCGGTTATCAAGTCAGGAAAGTATCCATGGGCGCACACAATCATTACGGAATTCAAGGAGCATGTCTTTTTGTTCCTGCCCGTCCTCACACTTGTTCTCGCGATTATCCTTTGGATGCAGCGGGAACAGAAAAAGACTGACGCGGGAATGCAGCGGGCGCTTATTGTTCTCGCGGGCGTTACGGCACTCATTGGCATTGCTATTACGCTTTTTGGCGTTGTTATCTCCGGCGCATATCGACCGGCAAAAGTATGAACCACACAAATGTACGAGCAGTCATTTGGAGCGCAGCACTCACCATTCCAGTGGTGACGCTGCTGACCATCATCGCAGAGCTTGTGCCACCCGTCAAAGACTGGCTTGGTGTGACGTTTACACAGCACTGGATCGGCAAAAGCGTCATGACTGTTGTCATATACGGTGTGTTGTTTTTCGCCTGCCGGGCGATACATACGAAAAAGAAACAGGACGACGCGGCCATCATGGGATTGCGGGTTCTCAACATTCTCACTATTGCTTGCGTCCTTACATTGTTCGCATTTTTTTGGTGGCACGCGCATTGATAACATCACGGACCATGCGGGCAAACATACCGGAGTGTATCACATTGCCCAGGCGGACAGTGTTGACGGTGACGACGGTTGGCGCTCCGCAAGCGACTGCAAAGCAAGCAATGCAGGCGCTCTATGGCACTGCGTACGGCACCAAGTTCAAAGTGTTTCAACCGAAAAAGAAGGAGATGGCA
>CAYINT010000098.1:0-3409 GCA_964364875.1 uncultured Gammaproteobacteria bacterium
TATGCCGTTATGATACCATATTTCTGCTGAAATTTAAAGGACGGTTAGTATATCACAAAATTCCGATCCTTCGACTTGGCTCAGGAGTTCATTTTTGCGATATGTTGATAGAGTGTTGCCTGCGCAGGGAAGTTAGGACGTGAGCAGAACTTGGATGTCTGCTGACTTCCCTGCGTGGCAGGTTGAAGGAACTGGCGTGATACCGGCTATCGCCTCTTCAGCGGTTCAGGCTTGGGTGCGGCGGGTTGTCCCTTCTTTCCGCCGCGCTTGTGGTACATGGCGCCTTCGCGCTTGCGCATGTTGGTCGGCGCGTGGACGCCGCCATTTGCGGACCGCGTGGCATGGTGGCAGTACCTGTGGCAAGCATGCCTGTCGGCCCTGTTGCCCTTTCCGAGTCCCATCGTCCCTCCCGGGGTTACGCTGTCGCGTAGATGGTGAGCTTGGCCGGCGGCAGACGCCGGGTTGTGGCTCCGGAATCGCGGTTGACTGGCTGGCGGTGCGGCGGCACGCGCCTTTGGCTGTCAGCCCGATGAGCCGTGTCGTCGAGCAGAGAACGCAGTTCGATGCGGTGCATCCCCCTCCTGAGCCCAGCTCGGATCACGCCCTTCTCGGCGCGCCTCAGCGAGCTGCTGTTGCATCCACGTGTGCGAACCTGGATGAGATTCGCAACTGCGTCCTTCAACGGCCTTGTCTTCGGCATTGTTACCTCGCTGTCTGTGCGTTCTTCCTTGTCTACCCGTATTGCAGGTAAACGGCTCACACAAGCACAACGGTACTCCTTAACACTCGTCACTCGCCATGTGACGACCACCCTCCTGGGCTAGGAAGCGAGCAGAGTCTGCTTTTCACCGAAGGCCTGCCGAACCACAAGGTCTTCAATTTGGAGCAGAATGCACGTAACGTGGCGCGGACACACGCCAATGTGTTTGAGGTGTATCATCGCCCTGAGACTCGCTCGTTCGTACTTTCCACACCCGCACCATTGCACATGTGCTTGAGCGAAGCAAAGTAGTACGCCGCAAGCGTGCCTCGTAGTGGCAATGTACCCTCCGTGATACAACACCTTTCGCACTTGGGAACATCGATGGTTTCCCGCATGCTTGGTAACCCTTGGGCATGAAAAGCAACGGCCGACCCCTCTGTTCGGCATAAAGGGAACAATAGTCAAAACGGCCTCATCTGTCAACCCCACATGTCAGAATATCTACCGTCTGACCCGCTTTTCCGTCTCGAGGATCTTTATTGTAGTCGCAACGACCGTGTCCGGATTCAACGATATGGAATCAATCCCCTGCTTCACCAGGAACTCGGCGACTTCGGGATAGTCGGATGGCGCCTGGCCGCAGATGCCGACGTGAACACCTGCCCGGTGAGCGCGGTGGATTAGAAGTGCGAGCAGCGTTTTGACGGCATCGTTCCTTTCATCATACAAATGCGCGACCAGCGAAGAATCCCGGTCAACGCCCAGCGTCAGTTGCGTCAGGTCGTTGGAACCGATGGAGAAACCGTCAAAACTCTTTGCAAATTGTTCCGCGAGAATGATATTGGACGGAATCTCGGCCATGACGTAGATTTCTAATCCGTCTTTTCCGCGAACGAGTCCGGCCTTTGCCATTTCTTTTTGCACAAGTTTTCCTTCTTCAACAGTCCGGCAAAACGGCACCATGACTTTGAGGTTGGCCAGGCCCATTGCCTCGCGGACATGCCTGATGGCTTTGCATTCCAGGTGAAATGCTGCTTTGTAGTTTGGATCGTAAAACCGCGATGCGCCGCGCCAGCCGATCGTCGGGTTGTTTTCTACGGGCTCAAACTCTTTTCCGCCGATCAGGCTTGCGTACTCGTTAGTTTTGAAATCAGAAAGACGAACGATGACCTCCTTCGGATAAAACGCAGCCGCAAGCGTCGCGATGCCCTGGCTGAGTTTGTCGACATAATAGTGACCTTTGTCCGCGTAACCGACCGTCAGTTTGTCAATGTGCCGAATCGCTTTTTTGTCTTTGAGGTTCGGATACATGGCTAATGCCATCGGATGAATCTTAATAAAGCTCGCAGCGATAAATTCCTGCCGGGCCAAACCAACTCCGTCATTCGGCAGCATTGCGTCCGAAAATGCGGAACCCGGATCGCCGACGACCAGCATGACTTTTGTTTTTGGCCGCTTCAGCTTCTTGAGATTGGTTGTGTGGACGCGGAACGGCAACTTTCCGTCGTAGACATAGCCGACTTCTCCTTCCGCGCAGCTTACGGTTACTTCGTGGCCATTGGCAAGAACATCCGTTCCATTGCCCGTCCCGACCACGCACGGCACGCCGAGTTCCCGCGAGACGATTGCCGCATGGCACGTTCTGCCGCCGCTGTTGGTCACGATCGCTGACGCGCGTTTCATAATCGGCTCCCAATCCGGATCGGTCATCGTCGTCACCAGCGCTTCGCCTTGTTTGAAGGAATCAATGTGCTTGACGTCCTGAATGACGTGAACCTTGCCCTGTCCGATTTTTCTGCCAACGCTCATGCCTTGCGCGAGAACTTTGCCGCGTTTTGACAAACGGAACTCTTCCAGTTTCATGGTATTGCGGTTGCTCATGACTGTTTCCGGCCTTGCCTGAACAATAAACAACCTTCCGGTGATGCCGTCTTTTGCCCACTCCATGTCCATTGGCGTCGGCCGGCCTCGTTTCTTCGTGTAATGCTGCTCGATAAGCACGGCCCAGCGCGCAAGATGCTCGATTTCGCCGTCGGTAAGACAAAACGAGGCTTGTTCTTCTTTTGTCGTCGGAATATTCTTTGTAAACACATGTATTCCGTCTTGAGTCCTTTTGCTTTTTTCCACCCATGGCGGATCCGACTCGGGCGGAGACTTTTGCTTTTTGCTTTGTTCTCTGTAGATCATCTTGACGTTTTTCTCGCCAAGCTTGCGCGAAAGAATCGCTTGTTTGCCTTGCGCCAGCGTTGGTTTGAATACGAACCACTCATCCGGCGTCACCGCGCCCTGCACGATATTCTCGCCAAGTCCCCAGGAACCATTGATAACGACAACATTCGGGAACCCGGATTCCGTATCAATCGAAAACATCACGCCGGAACTTGCGCGGTCAGAGCGCACCATCTTCTGCACGCCAATCGACAGCGCAATCTTGAAATGGTCAAAATGCTTGTCAAAGCGATAACTGATTGCCCGGTCGGTGAACAAGGAAGCAAAACATCGCCGGCACGCATCGAGCAACTCATGAACGCCGCGGATGTTGAGAAACGTTTCCTGCTGGCCGGCAAACGATGCATCGGGCAAGTCCTCTGCCGTTGCCGAGGACCGCACTGCGACGTCAACGCCTTCCGTAAATTCTTTTTCCAGTTTGTGATACGCTTGCGCGATTTCCTGCTCGAGCTTTTTCGGCAATGGCGCGTTGAGCAA
>CAYINT010000099.1:0-3394 GCA_964364875.1 uncultured Gammaproteobacteria bacterium
TGAAAGTCGGCGCCCGCGTCATGTTTACCAAGAACAATCCTGACGGGAGTTTTGTCAACGGCACGGTGGGAGAAGTGCGGAGCTTTACTGACGAGGGCATGCCGATCGTGCGGACGCTTCGCGGTCGGCGCGTGCACGTGGAACCAATGGAATGGATAATGACCGACGGCACACGCGTGCTCGCTCGCATTGCTCAAATACCCCTCCGACTCGCCTGGGCAATAACGATCCACAAGAGCCAGGGCATGACGCTCGACGCCGCGGTGGTGGACCTCTCACAGGCGTTTGAATTCGGACAGGGATACGTCGCGCTCTCACGAGTGCGGTCGCTTTCGGGGCTGCATCTGCTTGGGTGGAATGAACGCTCGCTGCAAGTCCACCCCGAGGTTATCGCACAGGATCAGGATTTTCAACAACGCTCAACCTCGGCGCACGCAACATTCTCGGCAATGTCAGAGGCAGAACAGACCACGCTTACCCGCAAATTTATCATAACCTGCAACGGAAAACCGGAAGGCGGCGTTTCGATGAACGAGCAGAAAAACATTCAGCACATCTCAACGTACGAAGCGACGTTTGCGCTCGTGGAAAGCGGCAAAACCATCACCGATATTGCAAAAGCGCGTTCGCTCACAGAGGGCACGATTACTTCCCATATTCTCAAGCTCTATGCCAACGGACGTATGACTCGCGCAAATCTGGAGTCGCTTATTTCACCAGCCTTGCACAACGCGTTGCCAACAATCCATGCGGCGTTTCAAAAACTCGGTTGTGAGCAGCTGTCACCCGTCTTTGAGAAATTGGACGGCGCGTATTCCTATGACGACTTGCGGCTCGCGCGGGCGTTGATGGAGTGAAGAGCAGTATTTCGTGAACGTAGTGTCATCCGTGAGCCCGCACCACGAAGTAATGGTTTGACATGATCACCATCTTAAGTAAGGTACAAGGATGCCGCGAGTTTTGGTGTGGGAATGAAAACCTGCGCCTTTTTATCAGCAAACCCACACACCACAAACGTGTGGTTTGACATGCTCACTATCCTTCGTGAACCATCCTGACCTCTCGGCCATGACCCATTCAACTTCACTCCGGGTCACCCCGAGCAACGGTCGAGGGATGAGCTCGAGGCCGAATGGGCAGGGTCGAAGGACGTCCGCTGTTTGAGAAAATGTTCTTTGAGTTCTTCAATCATTCTTCCATGCTCTTATGGGACACCACGCGTGGTATCTCACTGTGGCGCCCATTGTGTTCTGGTGCGGGGGCAAACAACTCTCTCACGTCGTCCCAGGTTAGCTTTTGAAACAGATCGCCGCTTTCGCCGACCATCGCGTCGAACAGGCGCTGCTTTTTTTGTTTGAGCGCCTGGATTTTCTCCTCAATAGTGCCAAGGGTCAACAGGCGATAGACGTTGACGGTTTTGGTTTGGCCTATGCGGTGCGTGCGGTCAATGGCCTGGTTTTCCACGCTGGGATTCCACCAGGGGTCAAAAATGATGACCGTGTCTGCGGCAGTCAGGTTCAATCCGGTGCCGCCGGCTTTCAGACTGATAAGAAATACGGGAATTTTCGGATCGTTTGAAAACGTGTGAATCACGTCCTGCCGGTTTTTTGTTTTTCCGGAAAGGTACGCATGCGGAATGTTGCGGTCATTGAGCGCGGCAGAGACAATGTCCAACATCTGGGTGAACTGGCTGAAAATCAATACTTTTCTGCCGCTTTCCAAAACTTCGTCTACCAGTTCCATACACATGTCGAGTTTGGCGGATTCGTATGCGCGAAAGTTCTTGTCTTTCGTAAGCAGCGCCGGATGATTGCAAGCCTGCCGCAGCTTGGTGAGGCCGGCAAGAATGTGGATTTGCGCGCTCTGAAACCCCTTGTCTTTGACTGCCGCAAACACATCGCCGCTGACCTTGGCAAGAATCTGCTGATAGAGAACATTCTGCGCCTCGCTGAGATGGCACTGGCTCACCTGTTCAATTTTCGGCGGCAGCTCTTGCAAGACTTCGGCTTTGGTTCTCCGCAGCATAAAACTTTCCACTTTGCGGCGCAGATGTTCTAGCGCCTGGCGATCGCCGGCATCCATAATCGGCCGGTGGAAGTGCTTGGCAAAATGTTCGTAACTGCCAAGAAACCCGGGCATCAAAAAATCATAGATTGACCATAACTCCGACACGCTGTTTTCTAGAGGCGTGCCTGTCAGCGCCAAGCGAAAGTCGGCATTGAGTTTTTTCACTGCCTGTGCATTTTTTGTGGCATGGTTTTTAATGAATTGTGCTTCATCGAGCACGGCGTAATTGAATCGCAGCGTGGATTTGGAAAAAATGTCTCCGTCCTGCTTTAACGTGCTGTAGCTGACGACCAGAAGATCATGGCGTGTCATCCCTTTCCGCAAGACTCCGCGTTCCTGCGGCGTACCGTCATAAATGAGCACACGGAGATCGGGAAAAAACTTTTCCGCCTCCAGCTTCCAGTTATACAGCAGCGTTTTTGGGCACACCACGATGGAGGGCCTGCGCACAACTCTTTCCATGCTCAAAACGCTCAATGTTTGCAGTGTCTTGCCCAAGCCCATGTCATCAGCAAGAATACCGGCGAATCGGTACGAACGCAAAAAATACAGCCACGCAATGCCGTGCTTTTGGTACGGCCGCACAACACGAGCGAGCGCGTTCGGTAACCGCACGGTTTTGACCGGCTTGCCCTTCTGTACGCGCCGGAAAAATTGCTGAAAACTTTTGGCGCGAACGGACGTATAATATGGCGAGCTGGTCATGACATATGCCAACTCCGGTGCGTGATAGAGTTTTCCTTCAAACCCGCCGTTTTCCCGCGCATGAAAACTCTTGAGAAGTCTTGCCAAACGTTCCAGCTCCTGCCGGTTAGAAATCTCCACCAGCGTACCGTCATCTTTGCGCCAAAAAGGCTCGCCGTTTTCGATAAATGCCAGCAGTTTTTCCAGTGTTACCCGTTCGTCGGCGCAGTAACACGTGAGATCGAAATACAGCCAGTCGTTCTCGGCATGAAGGTCGGCGGTAAAGTCGGCGCGAAACGCGGCTTGCTCACGCGCAAGCTCGTCTTTCGTAAACACAATCGGATACCCTTGCTGCTCGGCGTATGCTGCAAGTTTCGGCCACGCGGTGTGCAGATATTCTGCCAGTTGCCGCGATCCGCGTTTGAAACATTTGAGCGTTTTGGAAAATCCGAAATCCTGCGCTTTTCCGGCCAGTTCCCGATAGAACTGTATTTCCTGCTTCTGGCGGACTTTGGTATGCCGGATCACGCCGTCTTCGACCGTCACGATGTGGCTTCCGGGATGCGCAAACGGAGGCCTTCGTCGCAACGTATTCCCGTCGGCACGGTGACTGACATACACGCTTTCCGAAACATCCTGCAGA
>CAYINT010000100.1:0-3376 GCA_964364875.1 uncultured Gammaproteobacteria bacterium
AATTCTTCACTCGGGGAATCCGCGGTATGCACTGGGAAATGGTGGGTAGTTACGCCCCTTGTTCATTGTTGGTTTGGAGCGCTTACTGGCTGGCCGTGTATTCAAACCAGGCGTTGTAGATCTCGACATCCGGCTCCCCTGCTCCGGTGTTGTTTGCCGGGAAGAAGTCAACGAAAACAGTGTCGCTAGCCGAGAGGTCGGACTGGTCCGTTGGCGTAAAGGTCAGGACGCGTGGTTTGCCCGGCGTATCGGAAATATTGACTGCAGTTTCGTTGTCCATGTCCACGTCCCACGCGTTGTTGGAGCCGGTTGTCTGGCTGACCGCGACTTTAAAGTCCATGTCCCAGTCCGTTACGATGGCTGCCGACGTGTCGACCACCATTTTGAACACGCCGCCCGACACATAGTCGTCGGGAACGACAAACTGCGTGCCAACGTCAGCCGTATCGTCTTCGGAATATTGCAAGAACAATCCCTGGTTTGCCGTATAGAGCAGGTTAGGCTGTGACGTCGCGCTCAGTTGTGCTGGCACGCCGTCCGCGTCGGTCAGAAACGAGGTAAGCGGAAGGATAAGTTTTCGCGTCGTGTCGGCAATTTCGTTTGCTGCCCATGGGTTTGCCGTATTGACCCAGTCAGCTGTAATGATTTCCGCTTCACCGAGTTTTGCGATACTGGAAACATCGGAAAGGTCATCAGACGAAAGTCCTGATAGCGTCACGCCGGTGACATCAAGCGTCTTTCCGCCGCTCATTGTGAGGTTGCCGTACAGGTTGGCATCATCATTGAGCTTTAGGGGAAGGTTGTCGCCCGGCCCTTGCGTGCCGCCGCGGAACAATGTCCCGTCAACGCGTAGATCGTCGCCGATTGCAATCGGATTGCCAGTGTTGTTAGAACCGGTCGTGCTGTTGACAATCGTCCCATTGAAATACGTGACACCGCCGACGCCCTGCGCGCCGACTTTGATGGAATCAACAAGCAACGTGCCGTTGAGGTCAAAATAGTCGCCGGTTTTGCCGCCTAAAAGCCCGGTAACGTCGCGGGTTGATGCCGCGGCAACAATGCCCGCTGTCGCAAACAAAGCGACGCCGCTGATCATGAGAGAACGAAGAAGAGATCGTTGCATGGTTTCCTCCCTTAACGAATTATCTGTTTTTACTCTACCACCGCTGAGTATGTTCTTGCAATGGCATGGCACAGGTAGCAAGTATAATAAACGTAGAGAACCGTTGTTTGTGACGCGGCTTTCCCGTATACTATGGGCGAACAATAATCATCACTTTCCTGCCGCTTTCCACCTTTCCGCCGTTCCAGTCATGGATGGCGTTAAGGAGACCATTCGGACGATAGCGATAGTCCGCCCCGCGGCGCGTTCCCGGATCGTTGGTAATGATCCAGCCATCGGCCGTATAGCCTTTGATGACCAGCATGTGGTAGAGCGGGCCGGGACGTTTAAAATTTGGATTACCGAGCTGTCGGCCTGCAGCGGGAACGATAATGGGAAACCCGGCAGCAAGTTCCTTCTTCATCTGCGCAAGGGTTGGGTTTTCGATGAGATCGGCCGTTGTATATCCCCATTTGTCTTTGATGAACCGTGTGGTTTCTTTTGCCGTCGTTGATTCAAAGAATCCGTACCGCTTTTTCTGGAATTGGACAAGGTCCTGAATCGCCTGCTCTGCCTCTTGCGGCGGAATTTTTTCTGCTTTCTGATCTTTGCTTTCTGCTTTGTCCCAATATTTGTGCACCATCAGTGTCGCGGCTTCTTCGCACGCTTCTTCATGCGTACGATCCCAGTTTGCAAACGGTGCTTGAACGGTGAATGGAACATTGAGATTGACGGAACGTGGAAGCGGAGACGCAAAGACAGCCCTGGAACAAAACGCTGTTCCGAGCACAAAAACATTAAGCAGGATTTTCGCCGCGAATCTGCACATGCCGGTTGAAATAGGCAAGATTTTTTGCTGTGCGGAACTTTTGCGCATGTTTTCCAGCGACTCTGGGGAACTTTCGTAACGCCTTTTGCTTCACAACAGGATCATGATGCGTCAACAAACCGATTTTCGGCCAAAAATGTTTGCGTATCCAGAAACCGCGTTTATCAATGTGGGAATGCACTGGTCTTCGTTCCTTCATAACGAGTAACTTTGATAGGCCGTATGTACGTTTTCCGACATTACGGCCATATTCTTTTCCACACGCGCGTAGATACCGAGCAAAGAAAAGTTTTTCGGCACTGACATTGCTTCCTTTGATATACAAAATAAAATCGGCATATCGATCGTAAAACTGTTTATATGCGAGTGGAAAAATGTGGTTGCGCTTGTCCCACAACGTATCGACAATGAAAAAATCGAGCGAGATCCCGACTTCAGGAATATCTCCATGTTGCGGAACATCCCATGGCGAACACGCAAGCGCCAGCTGTTTCTTCTGCACTGTTGCTATGCAATTTTTGACAAACTCAGGCTGTACCAGCCACGTGTCGGCAGCAAGCACCACAAGATACCGAATCGTCGGGAATCTTCGATGGAAAATATTCATTCCGGCATCGACAAGCTCACTTGCGCCTTGGTAATGTCCGGGATTGGTACGGTGGATGAGAACATCCTCCAGATACTTTTTCGGATACCACGATTTCTTGCCGTTGTATGCGTGAACAATCGTCACGGAACCGAACAAGCCGGAACGTTCCCAGACATTACGGACAATTTCTTGGTTGATGTACGCGTCCTCCACACGGTTGTGCGTGTACAGGAGAACGCCGATGTTAGGCTTGGACTGTTTCAGTTTCCTCGGCATATTCCTCCGCTTTGGAACTTCGCGGCAGTGTATTCAAATAACTTACCGCACTGAGCGCCGCTTTGACGCCTTCGCCGGTCGCAATGGCAATCTGCTTATAGGGAACGTCGGTGACATCGCCCGCAGCAAATAAGCCCGGAATGTTTGTCCGGCACTGTTTGTCCACCATAATTTCGCCAATAGCGTTTTTTGTGACGTCCGATCCGACAAGGCTGGAATTCGGCAGCTGGCCAATATGCGCAAACACGCCGCGCACGTCGTCGAGAACGTGGAGATTGCCGTTCTCATCTTTGTATTCGACGCCTTCGGTCTGCGTTTCGCCGAGAACGTTGGTCGTCATGGAACTGTCGATAATTTTTATCTTTGCATTGGCCGTGACTTTATCAAGTAACGTCGCGTCCCCTTTGAACTTCGGGTTTTTGTTGATGAGGTAGACCTTTGGACAAATTTCAGCAAGGAACAACGCCGACTCCAGTGCGGAATTGCCGCCACCGACTGTCGCGACGACTTTACCTTTGTACAGCGGCCCGTCGCAGGTCGTGCAATACGTAATCCCGTGGCCGCGCAGTTTTGACTCGGA
>CAYINT010000101.1:0-3269 GCA_964364875.1 uncultured Gammaproteobacteria bacterium
GGGTTGGCCTCCAACTCCCCTCTCAAAAACCGCCGTGTGGGTTTGCGAGAGGTATTGATACAGCCGGCGTCTCCCCTGATCGAGGTATGGGACAAGGCGTTCAACCCTCGTGGGCGGTGGCGGGCATAGCCAAGCGAACAGCGAAGCGAGCTCGCCGCCGCACCACCCTTTCTGTTCTTTCCCTCCTCCCCAATGCGGGAGGCTCCCACTTGGGCTGGGAGAAGCCCTCTGCGTCGGCGCGGAATCCTGCGCTTAGCAGTGGCGGCACGATTCGTGTGACACTCTCGAGTGCCCATAGCACCATCTCGAGAGTTTTTGTATCCCAGAGATATCTGTGTGTTGTCACCAGACAAACTCCGCTGAATAGTCTATACTGAAAGAAAGCCAAAAGACAAGGTACACATTCTCTTCACTTGATTCTTTGGACTGCAAATTTCGGCATTTGGACATAACCCTTTCTCCATGTCAAAACGAGAACCAGTCAAACAACTTCCTGCCCACAACTTCCAATTGCACAACCTTCGTCATTCCTTTGCGCATGTGCTTGCTGCGGCGGTGTTGGAACTGTTCCCGGACGCGAAATTCGGCGTTGGGCCAGTGATCGAAAACGGCTTTTACTACGATTTCAAGCTTCCCCGTCCCCTGACGCCTGGCGATCTGCCGAAAATCGAAAAGCGGATGAAACAGATTATCGGGCAGAAGCGGGAGTTCAAACGGCAGGAACTTTCCTTTGCCGATGCAGAAGTGTTTTTCAAGAACAAAAGCCAGCAGTTTAAAGTGGGACTCATTGATGATCTGGAAAAGAAAGGAACGACGTATGCCGGCGAAGGAGAAGAAGTGAAAGCAGAAGCGGCGACAGACAAAGCGCTTGCCCATGGCAACGTGACAATCTACTCGATTGGAACGTTTGATGATCTGTGCCGTGGCGGACATGTGCATAACACCGGCGAGTTGAACGCAGAGGCATTTCGCTTGCACAAAATTTCCGGCGCGTACTGGCGCGGCGAGCAGAAGAACGTGCAGCTCCAGCGCGTGTACGGCTTTGCGTTTGCCAGCGCTATGGAACTCGATGAACACCTGAAGTTACTCGCAGAAGCGGTAAAACGCGATCACCGCCGCTTAGGCAAAGATCTGGATTTGTTCTCCTTCCACGACATCGCGCCCGGCGCGCCGTTTTGGCATCCCAATGGCATGATCATCGTCCGCGAGCTGGAACGGTTTTGGCGCGAGATTCATGACGAAATGGGATATCAAGAAACGTCCACGCCGATCATGAGCAATGCGGAACTGTATAAAACCTCCGGCCATTGGGATCATTTTCGGCAGAATATGTTTACGCTGAAGGTGGATGATCAGGATTTTGCCCTGAAGCCGATGAACTGCCCGTCATCAACAAAGATCTATTCCTCGCATCTGCGGAGCTATCGCGATCTTCCGCTCCGACTTTCCGAGATTGGCCGGTTGCATCGAAATGAAATCCGCGGCGCGCTTGGCGGACTGCTGAGAGTCCGGCAAATTACCATGGACGATGCGCATATTTACTGCCGGCCAGATCAGATTGAAAAAGAGGTTGGCGGCGTGTTCCATCTTGTCAAAAAGTTTTATCGGACATTTAAACTCGCGCCGCGGTTTGTTTTGTCCACACGGCCAGAAAAGTTTCTTGGAAAAAAGGAACAATGGGAAAGCGCGGAACAGAGTCTGAAGAACTTTCTGAAAAAATCCAAAGTGGATTTTGCGCTTATGGATGGCGAAGGCGCGTTTTACGGCCCGAAGATTGATATTTCCGTCACGGATTCGCTCAAGCGCGAATGGCAGCTTGCCACGATCCAGCTTGATTTTCAAATGCCGGAACGCTTCCAGTTGGAGTATACAGACAAAGATGGACGAGCAAAACGTCCCGTTATGGTCCACCGCGCGATCTTCGGGTCATTTGAGCGGTTCCTTGGGATCTTGTTGGAGCATACGGCCGGGAATTTGCCGGTGTGGCTGTCCCCTGTTCAGGTCGGCCTGATTCCGGTTGCAGACCGGCATTTGAAGGCAACTGAAAAACTTGGCAAGGAACTGCGCGAAGCAGGAATCCGTACACATGTGGACGGCGCGTCAGAAACCGTCGGGAACAAAATCCGCAAAGCGGCATTGCAGAAAATTCCGTATGTCCTGGTGATTGGGGATAAAGAAACAAAAGCAACAAAACTTTCTGTCCGTGTTCGTGGGTCAAAACGGTTGCTTGCGGTCGGCAAAAAACGGTTTGTGGAACGAGTTGTAGATGAGATAAAAAAGCGTTCATAATTACCAACGACTCGGAATATGTCGGATACAAAATGGCTTATCGCAAAAATTCACAGCGGGCCGCTGTTTCAGCACTGGGAACGCGACTATAGCGTGTTTTTTTGTTCTTCCTGGACCAAAGCACATACCGGCATTGCAAACGGATACCGTTTCGGCAATGGCATGCTCTCGCTGACGCTTGTCTGTGTTGCACAAGGCAAGAGTCGTTACTACCGGCCGGAAAATGACAACGAGCTTTTTTTGGACGTTCTCGCAACCAACATGATTAAAAACGTGAAGTTGCGGCAACAGATTTTTGCCAAGTATCGCCACTTCGGCAACGCCATGTTCAAACTATTTCGTACGATTGAACGGGGTGAAGGGGTAAATATCCGTTTCATAAAAACACTTGCATCGACAAGCGACCATCTTGTCGGCTATCAACTCCTCATTATGCATCGGTCGGACTCTTACGAACATGTTTTTGCGCATCGACAGGATATTCTCAGAAAAATTTATACGCTCCGTAAGAAGTACGAAAACGCATTCGGCCTCTTTGAAACGCACTTTGAGATGCTCTGTGCGTCAATCATCAAAAAAATGGGCACAGGAACAGCGCAAGAGCTCAAACTTATGACGGAAAAAGAAATCATAACGTTTTTGAAAACAAAAAAATTACCGAACAATGTCCTGCAACGGGAAAAAGGTGTGGTCATACGGTACATTCCAAAAATGCAACTGTACTTTGGAAGAGAAGCACAACAGATACTTCGAGCGATTGATAAAAACCAACACGACCCGCGACAACACAAAGCCACACCAATACTCAAAGGAACAACTGCATTTGGTTCCGGCATACTACGTGGACGTTGTACGGTCATAACGGATTATGGCCGGATACCCCATTTTCCAAAAGGGGCAATCCTTGTGACGCCATCAACACTGCCAAAGTTGAATCGATGGTATGCAAAAGCAAAGGCAATCATTACTGACGAAGGCGG
>CAYINT010000102.1:0-3167 GCA_964364875.1 uncultured Gammaproteobacteria bacterium
ATTCTTCACTCGGGGAATCCGCGGTATGCACTGGGAAATGGTGGGTAGTTACGTCTCTGCCCCCCGATTCCGAGTGCATGATCCAGCAATCGTGCATTGAGAAGCGGGAAAGTATGTACCCGCCACAACTGAGCACAACGACATGACGTTGGGGTGCTCCTACTCTTTTTGGAAACAACCTTTCAATCGAAAGGTGGAACCTTAACCTTGACGAAACCTGTCAAACATTGAATGAACAGTTGACACAATCCGCCTTCTGCTCTATTCTCATGAGTACTATGGCACAACAGTTTACGGCAATCTACAAAAAGCAAGGAAAGTTGTTTTCTGCGTGGGTTGAAGAAATTCATGGTGTCAATACGCAGGGTAAGACGTTGCGCGAGGCCAAAGAAAATCTCAAGGAAGCGCTTGCACTGGTTCTGTCCGTCAACAAGGCATTGAGCCAGCAGGACGCCACAGGTCGCGTTATCAGAGAATCCGTGCGCGTGTCGGTATAATATGAAGCGGGCCGATTTGATCCGCCACCTTGTACGGCATGGCTGTGTCTTTGTTCGGGAGGGCGGCAATCACAGCGTTTTTTTTGCATCCCCAGATTCGGCGAGTATCAACGGTACCGCGACATAACGAAGTCAATGATTTCTTGGCAAAGAAAATTTGCAAAGATCTGGGTGTTCCTCCTCCGCAACGATAAGCATAGCAGCGAATAAGCGTGGGTGAGAACCGTGTTCTGCCTCGCGGGAAAGCGCTCTTGAATGCGTGGACAAACTTTTGGTTCAGAGTTTGATTTTTGATTTCCCATGTTATACTAAGCTTCTATGACCAATTCCGAACTTCGCCAAAAATTCATCAAATTCTTTATTTCCAAAGGGCATACGCAAATCCCGTCGGCTTCGCTGATCCCAGAAAACGACCCGACGGTCTTGTTCACGACTGCAGGGATGCACCCGCTGGTTCCTTTTTTGCTTGGCGAGAACCATCCTGCCGGAAAGCGACTCATGAACTATCAACGCTGTATAAGAACTGGCGACATTGACCTTGTCGGCGATGATGTTCACCTGACGTTTTTCGAGATGCTCGGTAACTGGTCACTCGGCGATTATTGGAAGAAAGAAGCGATTGAATGGAGCTGGGAATTTTTGACTGACACAAAATGGCTTGGACTTGATCCAAAGCGCATTTATGTCACATGTTTTGCCGGCGACAATGATGCTCCGCGGGATGAAGAAACGGCAGAGATCTGGAAGTCCGTCGGCGTTCCAGATGAACGGATTGCGTTCCTGGGCAAGAACGATAACTGGTGGGGTCCAGCAGGAAAAACCGGACCGTGCGGGCCCGACACCGAGATGTTCTATCAAGTAAACACAGTCGAGGATGAACGTCCGAGTGAAGTGAAGTGGCCAAAAGGAAAGTACGTCGAAATCTGGAACGACGTGTTTATGCAATATAACAAAACTGCGGACGGACAATTCAAACCGCTGAAGCAGAAGAACGTGGATACAGGCATGGGACTGGAGAGGACGCTTGCGGTGCTCAACGGCGTGGATTCGGTGTTCACAACGGAGCTGTTTATTCCCTTACTCTCACTCCTGCGGGAACGTTCCACATCCTACAACGAACACTCTGCTCGCGTGATTGCAGATCATATCAAGACGTCAGTATTTTTGCTTGCAGATGGCGTTCTGCCATCCAATAAAGATCAGGGCTACGTGCTCCGTCGTCTCATCCGAAAAGTTGTGCGTGAAGGAAGAAAACTCGGCGTGGAAGGAACCGTCAATGACCAGCTCATGAATATTGTCATCTCAGCATATCAGCACGCGTATCTGTTCCTTGCAGAAAAACGAACGCGCATTATTGATGATTTTTACAGAGAATCGGTAAAGTTTAGCAAAACACTCGAGAAAGGCAACAAGTTTTTGCAGAAAGAAGTTCTAAAGATCAAAGAGAAGCCGGAACTCGCCGGCCAAGTAGCGTTCGATGTATATCAGACCTATGGATTCCCTCCGGAAATGACGTTCGAGATTCTTACACAAGAACATGGCATTGAGCTGGAACAGCAGATGTTCGATACACTGTATCAAGAATATCTCCAAAAGCACCAAAATCTTTCCCGCAAAGGCGCAGAGCAAAAGTTTGCCGGCGGGCTTGCCGATCATTCCGAACGCGTCGTCCGAATGCATACGGCAACACACCTACTCCACCAGGCGCTCAAAGACGTTCTTGGACCGGATGTGAACCAAAAGGGGAGCAATATCACATCGGAACGTTTACGATTCGATTTTTCCTTTCCACGAAAAGTGACCGCCGAAGAACTCTCCAAAGTCGAAGAAATAGTGAACCAGCAAGTGCAAAAAGATTTGACCGTGACCAAAAAGATTCTTCCTCTTGAAGAAGCAAAGAAGCTCGGTGCAACGGGACTATTTGGAGAAAAATATGGCGAGACTGTTTCCGTCTACACGATCGGTGACTACTCCAAAGAATTCTGTGGCGGCCCGCATGTGGAGCATACTGGTCTTGTTGGAACGTTCAAAATCCTCAAAGAAGAAGCCGTGTCGGCGGGTGTGAGAAGAATTAAGGCGACAGTGGAGTAGGCAGTCACGTTAGAGATGCTTCTCCGTTATACTATGGTGATCCAATGAGGCTACCCTATCTCCTCAATCCGCTTTATCGTATCGCCCGACGCGCCACGCCGGAACGTATCAAGCCGTACGTTCGTGGATGGTACAATAAACTCAATAAGTTCGCGACCTACGGAAGAGCTGATATCTTTACGGCGCTTGATATTGAAACAAACTCACGATGCAATCTGCACTGCTCGTACTGCCCGGTTTCGATGTATGACCGCGGGGATCATTTCATGCCGGAGGCAACGTTCAAAAAAGTGATTGATGACGTTGCGGCATTCCCGTTTGAATACAAAGGCAGAATCTCTCCGCACTTTTATGGCGATCCGCTTCTCGATGAACGCCTGCCAGATCTTCTTCGGTATGCCCGAGCGAAACTTCCGAAATCGCAGATCATTATTCATACAAATGGGATCAAACTGACGCGGGAAGCCTATCGCGCTCTTGTGTCTGCCGGCATCACTGGTTTTTTGATAACGCGGCATTTAAAGTTCGGTAATTAGTCCGAAACGTAACCAAAATAGATGTTCAAGAACAGTTTGAATA
>CAYINT010000103.1:0-3109 GCA_964364875.1 uncultured Gammaproteobacteria bacterium
AGCCGTGGTTCGCTGGCTAAAGCCTTGAGATCAAGCGTTAACTTTTTCATAAAAAGGCAAAGTATTAGTGGATCTTTGCCCCGTCAAAACCATTTTGAACGATGTGCGAGAAAAAGTCAAGAACAATGAGAGAATTCTCTCATTGTCTAATTATGAAATTTCTGTCATTTAGTATTCCCCACGTTCCATCCTCGGAAACAAAGCGGCGAGCGGTAAAAACGCCCGGCCTGCGGGAATGATGAAAGATTCCAAACCAAAGTTCTCCAATAGCAATGCGGCACGAAGTTTCCCCGCAGTGTCAGGAACAAATGGCGCAACCATGTGTGTGATACGGACTAAGGTGAGAACAAGGTCGGCGAGAACCTGGTGCACTGTTTTTTCATCTTTCTTCGCCAGTTCCCAGGGCTGTTGCTGCTGAACAAATACGTTAGCATCCGCAATCACCGACCAGATGGTTTTCAGCGATTCATAGAATTCTCCGTTCTCGATTTGCTGCTCGTACTGTTTGTGCGCAGTTTCGGAACGTGGTGTCAGTGCCAGAGACTTTTTGTCATACACCGGCATCTCGCCGCCACTAAACTTTGTGACCATGGCAAGAACACGGCTTGCGAGATTCCCGAGTCCGTTGGCAAGATCCGCGTTGTACTGCTCCGTAAACCGGTCAGCTTGGATATTTCCGTCCTCGCCAAACGGGAACTGCGACATCAGCAAATACCGCGTTGCGTCCACGCCGTATTGTTGGACAAGATCATGCGGCGCAATGACATTACCCAAACTTTTAGACATTTTCTGCCCGTTGAGTTGGAAATAGCCGTTGACGATAATGCGCCGTGGCGGAACCTCGCCTGCGGCCAGAAGCATCGCCGGCCAGTACACCGCGTGGAATTTAAGAATATCCTTGCCGATGAAGTGCGTCGCGTGCGGCCAATATTTTTTGAATGTGGAACGATCGTCGACATATCCAATTGCCGTGATGTAGTTCTGCAATGCCTCCACCCAAACATAAATCGTCTGCTTTTCATCGCCCGGGAACGGAATCCCCCACTTGACTGTTGAACGTGACACGGAAAAATCAGCCAAGTCTTGTTTGAATAAACCAAGCACTTCTTCTTTTCTGGTGTGTGGAACAATCTCGAGTTTTCCTGATTCGATGAGCTTTCGCACCTTCGGCAAATACTGCGTCAGACGAAAGAACCAGTTCTTCTCCTTGATATGCTCAACGGGGTTAAGATGAACTGGGCAGTTGCCGCCAACAAGCTCCTTCTCTGTTTTAAACTCTTCGCAACCCGTGCAGTACAGCCCTTCGTACTCGTCTTCATAGAGTGAACCATTTGCTTTCAGTTTTTCCATAAAGACGAGAACTTGGCGTTCGTGTTCTTCGTCGGTCGTGCGGATAAATTTGTCAAACTGAATATTGAGTTCCTGAAACGACGCGCGGAACAAGCCGCTGACTTCATCGACAAATGCTTTCGGCTTCTTTCCTGCCTTTTCTGCGGACTCGGCAACCTTCGCGCCGTGTTCATCCGTTCCCGTCAAAAAGAATACCTCCCGGCCGTGCAGTTTATGAAAGCGAGTCAGAACGTCCGCGGCAATTGTCGTGTACGCATGGCCAATGTGCGGCGAATCATTGACGTAATAGATAGGCGTCGTGATATATACGATGTTTTTCTTTGTCATGGAAGTATTGTCATCCGTAATCTCGCCCCGTACCAGAGTGGAACGATTGGTGCGGAGTAGATCGGCGTTGTGATGCCTGCCCCGCACCGTCGAGCGCAGCAAGACTGGTGCGCGGGTAGATTGTATTCTGTTCTTTTATAGAACAAGGAGTGGTAAATGTTCTCGCCCTGCGAAAAAAGCGAAGAGCCTTCCGTGAAACGTCCTTACTTCTTCACTCACTATTTTCTCAGGAGTGGAGAGTATTTCTGCGGCTGCGCTGCTCAATAAACCGCTCCTGCACAATGATGTACACGATCATCCCCACGGGAACAGCAAGGATAATGCCAACAATACCGCCAAGCCGCGCGCCGATTAAGAGCAGAATCAAAATGAGGACAGGATGAAGGCCGACGGTCTGTTGCATGACTTTCGGAACGACAAACGCGTCAACCAGCTGGTTATACGCGAGAAAGAACGCGACGATGATAATACTGAACAGTGGCGAGACGGTCAGCGCAATCAACACGGCGGGAATGGCGGAAAGAATCGGGCCGATGTAGGGAATGATGCGCAAAAATGCGACGAGCAGCGAAAGAATCAGCGCATACGGCACGCCAAGCAATGTCAAGCCAACATAGGCGATAAGGCCGACGAGAATCGATAAAAGAAGTTGTCCGCGCATCCAGTGTCCTGTCTGGCGTTGAATCGTGGCAATGAGTTTTGCCAAATACACGTGATGCTGCCGTGGAGAAACGGATCGCACAAGAAGACGGATTCCGCGTTCCTCCACTGTGAGGTAGAAACTGATAACAAGAACGGTCAGCATCGCAGCAACACCTCCAAACACGCCGCTGAGCGCGCCAAACACGCCGCTGCTGATTTGCAGCAATCCTTCGCTGACAGACTGGAGATTTTTCTGCAATTCCGGCACGATTGCGTTTGTCCCGCCTAAGGAACTCAGGAAGAATTTTTCGATCCCGGTAAAGACTTCCGGCAAACCCGTTGCGAGCGCGCGCACATCGTCAATGAGCGGTGGAACAAGAAGCACAATTGCCAGACTAACAATGCCAAGAAGCAGAATACCGAGAGTCGCGATGCTTGCAATGCGCGGAATGCGCCTTCGTTCCAGCGCGTCAACCCACGGATCAACTGCCGACGCTACGATAAACGCGATAAACACTAGACCAATGACATCTCGAATAACATAGAGAAACCATAAAAGCAGAAGGATGACCATAATCTTGAATATGGAACTGGTCGTGACGGAAACAGCGATGCGTTGCGGCGCAGTCATGGCATTTTTCGTTGTGCTGCCATATCTTCTTCGACAGCTCGAGTTTCACTAAAAATATCAGTGAGGAAAACGGTAATGATGGTTGCTATGGGTACCGCAAGGATGATCCCGATAATTCCACCGATCCGGCCGCCGATGAGCAAAGCGATAAGAATGACT
>CAYINT010000104.1:0-3105 GCA_964364875.1 uncultured Gammaproteobacteria bacterium
TTGATGGAAAAAAATTCAACTATCAAATGTGACATTTTGTTTTAACATGGCTATAACTGTACGGTTGACAGCCGTGTATTGTGTTGTATACTGCAATTAGCACTCTCATAGCAAGAGTGCCAATTCAAGAAAACGATGAATAACTTTACCATCAAAGCGCAAGAAGCGCTGGCGCGCGCCCAGCGCGAGGCTACCGAACATCATCATCAGACACTCGACGTTCTTCATCTTTTTCTCGCATTACTCTCTCAGGACGATGGCGTGGTTGTTCCCGTCTTAAAAAAGATGGAAATTCCGATTGCGCGGTTGAAAGAAAAGGCTGAAAGCTTGCTCAAGGCCTTTCCCGCTGTCTCGGGCGGTGGATTGGCGCAGCTATATCTTTCCGAGAATCTGCGGAAAGTCTTTGATGCAGCGCAGGAACAAGCGTCGCAATTGAAAGACGAATACATCAGCACGGAGCATTTTTTGCTTGCTCTGTCAACGGTACAGTCTCCCGTGCAGGAACTTTTGCGCGTTGAGGGCGTGACAAAGGAACAATTGCTCCAGGCGTTGAAAGATGTGCGCGGCAACCAGCGCATTACCGATCAGGATCCAGAAAGCAAGTATCAGGCGCTGGAAAAATACAGCACAAACCTGACAAAACTCGCGCGCGAGGAAAAGCTGGATCCGGTCATCGGCCGTGATGACGAAATCCGTCGCGTTATGCAGGTGCTCTCCCGCAGAACAAAAAATAATCCGGCGCTCATCGGCGAGCCTGGTGTTGGAAAAACCGCAATTGTTGAGGGGCTTGCCCAGCGGATTGTCGCAGGCGATGTGCAGGAAAGCCTGCGCGATAAGGAAATCATTTCGCTTGATCTTGGATCCTTGCTTGCCGGCGCAAAATTCCGCGGTGAGTTTGAAGATCGCCTGAAGGCCGTGATCAAAGAAGTAACCGCTTCGGCAGGCACAATTATTCTCTTTATTGATGAACTGCATACCATTGTCGGCGCGGGAGCGAGCGAAGGGGCAATGGATGCGTCCAATCTGCTCAAACCGGCCTTGGCGCGCGGCGATCTCCACGCTATTGGCGCGACGACGCTCAAAGAATACCAGCGGTACGTCGAAAAGGACGCGGCGTTAGAACGCCGGTTCCAGCCCGTGTATGTCGGCGAGCCGTCGGAAGAAGATGCTCTGGCAATCTTGCGCGGCATTAAGGAAAAATACGAAGTGTTTCATGGCGTCCGAATAACCGACGGAGCGCTGGTTGCCGCCGTTCGCCTGTCCCAGCGGTACATTAGCGACCGGTTTCTTCCGGACAAAGCAGTAGATTTGATCGATGAAGCAACATCGGGTCTTCGCATGGAAATCGACAGTGAGCCCGAAGAGCTTGACCGCCTGCAGCGCAGGATGCGCCAATTAGAAATTGAGCTGAAAGCCATGGGTAAGGAACATGATCCGCAGGCGAAGGAACGCAAGCAGCATATTGAAAAGGAACTCAGCGAACTACAAGAACAGCAGCAAAGCTTTTCCTTGCGCTGGAAAAAGGAAAAGGAACTCATCACACAGCTTCGCGATTCCCGCGCAGCAATCGACAAGCTTCGCAGTGAAGCCGAAATGGCAGAACGCAAAGGCGATCTGGAAAGGGTTGCCGAGATTCGCTATGCAAAAATCCCGGAAATGGAAAAAAAGATTGCGGGAACGGAAAGCAAGCTTCAAGCGCTCGGCGCAGAACGCCGTATTCTGAAAGAAGAAGTAACCGAACAAGATATTGCCGAAGTTGTTTCCCGCTGGACATCTATTCCTGTTGGCCGGTTGCTGGAAAGCGAGTCTGAGCGGCTCATGCATCTTGAGGATGAACTGGCGAAACGCGTTATCGGCCAGCAGGAAGCCATCAGTACCGTTGCAAATGCACTCCGGCGTTCCCGTGCGGGGATCAGTGAAGAAAACCGTCCCATCGGCTCCTTTATCTTTCTCGGACCAACCGGTGTGGGGAAGACGGAACTTGCGCGTGCCCTCGCGGAGTTCCTCTTTGATGATGAAAACGCATTGTTACGGCTTGATATGTCTGAGTACATGGAAAAACATTCCGTTTCGCGCATGATCGGATCGCCGCCCGGCTATGTCGGCTACGAAGAAGGCGGCCAGCTGACCGAACGCGTGCGCCGCCGGCCGTATTCCGTCGTCCTGTTTGATGAAGTCGAGAAAGCTCATCCGGATGTGTTCAATATCCTCTTGCAGATTCTTGATGACGGGCGCCTGACCGACGCAAAAGGCCGAACCGTAAATTTCAAGAACACGATTATCATTATGACGTCAAACATCGCCAGCGATATTATTCTTCAACTTGCCAACCATGACGACATTGGGTTCCAACAAGCGCGCAAGAACAAAGACGCCGACATTGATGATGAAATCCGCGAAAAAGTCATGCAGCAATTGCAATCGCATTTTCGGCCGGAATTTCTCAACCGCGTTGATGATATTATTGTGTTCCACTCGCTTCGCAAACAACAAATTGAGAAGATCGTCGCGCTGCAGATTGATACGGTGAAACAACGGCTGCACAAGGAACGCCGGATTACGCTCGACGTTACGCCATCTGCGATGGCTGAGCTTGCGGAAAAAGTCTATGATCCGCAGTTTGGCGCGCGTCCGCTGAAACGTGTCATCCAAACAGAACTCATGAATCCTTTGGCGTTGAAAATCATTGAACGAAGCGTTGCAGAAGGAGCAACAGTAACGGTTCACTACGACAAAAAGGGGTTTACGTTCCAACCACACTGAACCAATTTTTGAGACTCTTAACCATGGATGCTTCTCTGGGGTTCAAGCGTAGTATCAGTGCGTGTTTGTGGAAATTTGAGATGTAAATCGAGACCTGATATGGTACGAATCAAGGAATGACGGGTTCCGAAGATCCGTTATTTTTATTTTCTTATGATTCAGTTCGTCGCCCGCCATAAAACTGCGGGAAGTTTTCGGAGGGTGGATAGTGTGCGGTTTATCGATGAGGAAAGGGAGTGTACGGTTATAGCCATGTTAAAACAAAATGTCACATTTGATAGTTGAATTTTTTTGGTAATTAGTCCGAAACGTAACCAAAATAGATGTTCAAGAACAGTTTGA
>CAYINT010000105.1:0-3067 GCA_964364875.1 uncultured Gammaproteobacteria bacterium
ACCACGATTCCAGTGTACCAGAAAAGTCGGGTTTTGTTTTAACATGGCTATACCTATCAAAGCCTAATGCAAGTGTTGAAAAAAGGCAAATGATTTGATTTATCGAATGGTAATCATGTTATCTGCATGCATCAACCGTATGTCTCGCAGGTTGTTGGTACGGAGCATATCAGTAATTTCCTTACTCGAGTAATCGACAATACCAAACGCGATGCCTTGCTTTTCTGCATCAACGATTTCGATGATTTCTTTCTTCTCAAATTGACCGTGAACTGATACAATGCCAACCGCTAAAAGACTCTTGCCCTTCTTTAATGCTTCCACGGCACCGGGGTCAATTTCTATACTTCCGGCTGAATTTTTTGCAGCAAGAAGCCAGCGGTCACGATTACTGATGGTCGATTCGGATTTTCTCGGCAAAAACACAGTGCCTATTTTTTCATTTCGTAATGCCTTGGCAAGATTGCCTTCAATTAAACCGCTCAATATTCGTACTTCTATACCGACTGCCGTTGCAATACGCGCCGCCTTTAACTTGGAAACCATGCCTCCGCGGCCACCCGAAGATGTATCCGGGGAACAATATTTTAAAAGTTCGGCGTTTACATCACGGACGCTCTTCAACAAATTCGCATTACTATCAATCGTGGGGTCAACATCAAAAAGACCTTCAATGTGACTGACGATAATAAGGCGATGTGCTTTCAAGGAAATCGCTAAAGCTGCAGCAAGAGAATCGTTGTCGCCAAAACCCCAGTCCGTATGCGCTGCCAATGCATCGTTTTCATTGACCACAGGAATGATCCCTTTATCTAAAAGCGCATTGATCGTGCTCTGTAAATTTAAGAAATGTTCTCTGGTTACCAGGTGGGGTCTCATCAGCAAGAACTGGGCAAGCTTGATGTTGCTCGATTTTGCTTCGCGAAGGTATGCATCAAAAAGCATGGTCTGTCCGACACTGGCGGCAACTGCGGCCGATACATCATGGCCAAGGGAAATACGTCCCAGTTTGACTGCTCCGGAAGTAACCAAAATTACACGACCTCCTTCGCGAATAACATTGCCAAGCGTTGCGACGATGTCGCGAATGACGGCACTCCGAACAGCTCCACGACCATCAACGATCGTATTTGATCCAACTTTTACAACGGTAATAATTTGTCCCATAGGCTATTCGCGAATTTGTCCGTCACCCACAACGTTGTATCGGGTAACCGTGAGATCTTCCAGACCCATCGGACCCCGCATATGGATGCGAGACGTACTAATACCAATTTCAGCGCCTAAGCCAAACACTCCGCCATCGGTAAGGCGATTTGAAGCATTCACAAGTACCGTAGCACTATCTATTGCCCCCAGAAACTCATCGGCACGCTTTTTGTTCTCCGTAACGATCGCATCCGTCAAACCAGAACTGTATTCTTGAATATGTTGCAATGCTTTCTCAAACGAATCAACAATTTTGATAGACAATATAAGGTCGAGGTATTCAGCTGACCAGTCTTCGTCAGTTGCTGGCATACACTGTGCATCATATGCACAAGTACGACTATCACCCCGGATCTCAACCCCTTTCTCAAAAAGTTGCTCCAATAATTTTGGCATTATCTTGTCGGCAATATCTTTATGCACCAGTAATGTTTCTATGGAGTTGCAGGTTGAAGGATTGGATGTTTTAGCGTTGACGGCGATGCGTATAGCCTTCCCAATATCCGCTTCGTTATCTATATAGAGATGACAAAGCCCGCGCATATGCTTCATGACCGGAACGCGTGATTTTTCCGAAACCGCTCGAATCAGTACTTCGCGGCCGCGGGGTATGACCAAATCGAGAAAATCCTCAAGCTGAACCAGCTCACCAATTGCTTCATAGCGGCGATCCTCAAGTTGTTGAACACAATCAACGGGAAGACCGGCGCTTTCGAGCGCCTTACGAATACACACCATAAGCGCGTCATTCGAATGCTGGGCTTCTTTGCCTCCTCTGACAATAACCGCGTTTCCGCTTTTCACACAGAGAGCAGCCACATCAATGATGACATTTGGGCGCGACTCAAAAATGGACGCAATGACTCCGATGGGTACGCGTACACGACGAATATGTAGTCCGCTGGACTGTGTCCATTCTTTTACTATTTTTCCTACCGGGTCGTCCGCATTGGCGATTTCGTGCACGCTATTTTCCATAGCCGCAACACTTTGCGCCGTGAGTTCTAAACGACGCTTCATGGCGTTCGTGAGGCCCGAAGCAGATGATATATCTTTTTTGTTTTCGGCAAGAATTTTTTCTGTGTTGTGTTTGAGTAAATCCGCAAGTGCCTGCAAAAAGGTGTTCTTCTTTTCTGCTGTAGCCTGACGCAAAACACCGGCGGCCTTCTTCGCCTTACGAGCTTGCGCAAGAACGGACTGTGATTGATTTAATTCATTCATATACAAAAATACTCAGATCGGGTGAGAAACTTCGCGTACCCCACCTTGCTTGTCGAAACAAGGAACAACGCGCAGCGGAATCATATGCTGAAGTCTGCCCCTCCTTTTCTCTGGATGACCAAGTGAATATCAATAATCCTATCAAAAATAGCGTCCATCGACAAATTTTTTGAATCCAGTACTACAGCAATTCCAGTGCGCACCCTCCGATACGCGCTAGGCACATTCAGAACAGTACGAGGAATCCTCCCGCATATCGCCGCGACAACAAGAGATGGGCCATCATTCTGTTCTGCGACTCGCTCGTGGCAAGTCAGGTGGATGCTCCGTTTAGGTTTGAGCGAGGTAATCCGAAGAGGATATAAGTAAGAACCGTCTCTGCTGTAGTTTTGCTACCAGGGCAGGACACGGGATCCATACCACTCAGTACTGCGACATCAACGAACATTAAGACCGTATCCTGCCGCTCATGTGAGCGAACGGTGGCGGAAACACATCTTCACTCATTCACGGCTTTTCAACTTTTACTCGTAGCGGTTGCTACGAGTTTTTGACAATAGTTTCGAGCGACGCCATATACGTCTTAAATCCTGCGTGATTCTTCCTCTCTCAATCATAGCATAGCTTGCAGAATGGC
>CAYINT010000106.1:0-2983 GCA_964364875.1 uncultured Gammaproteobacteria bacterium
ATTTTCTGCGATGATGATCGATGAAAAACACAGGTCTTCACGCAGGATTTAGGTAGCTACAAGGTGGATAAGGTTCTTTTTCATACAAACATGGAATAGCGCTTCGCTGGCATATTGCACTGACTATGAAACATTGTGCACTTGCGCTGGAACGGTTCGCCGCTTCAGTTGGGAAAGATGGTATGAATATGTTTCTGATTCAGAGGCAGTGCGGCGTTATTGTCCCAAACGATGTTTTGCATCCTTAAATCGTGTTACGTATTTGTTCTCGAAGTTGATCTAATATAAGTCCTTCGATCGCAAGCAACATATCAAGACGAACCAAGATTTCTAGTTTCTCAATCGGATTATGTGCTTCAAGAGAGCGTTCCGAAAGGCCTTCTTTCGGCTTTTGTAAAAGTCGAAATTGCCGAATCAGCAGATTGCCTCTCAACGCGTCAGGATGTGTGTCTATGAAAGAAAAAACTTCACCTTCTATTTTTGCGTTTGCTGCAAGTTTTGCCCCCGTTAACTCGGTAAAAAGTCCGATGCGTTCATCAACTTCTTTGGTAACACCCCGCTCTTCCGGACCTTGTCCGGTAAGTTGTTCCGCAGCGCGACGTTCCATAGCATCCCATTCTTCCGTGTCCATCGGCAGATCCCCAGCCGCACGATCAAGTTTCCATCCCGGCGTCATTCCTTCTGTTCGATCGTGTTCCCCCTGAGACATCGGCTTTCGTTTACCCATTGTCCACCTCCAAACCGATGTTCTTCGCGAGGAGCAGAACATCATTATTGGTAATCCACTCGACGTACAGATAATCGAGAATTTCTCCTGTTGACATGCCAATCCGCTTCGCCTCTCTGACAGTAACAGTGTAGGCTTCGATCTCTGTCGGGCGGCCGATGTACTCATGCTTCTCATCAAAAAGCTCCTGACCTTCGTTGTGCTGTTTGATATGGACAAGTTCGTGGATGATGTCGAGGTACAGTGTTTTGGCGTCGCCACTTTGCAGGTGCTCGAGACCGATCACGATGCTTCCGTCAGCGTCGTCAATGTACATGTAGAGCTCCGGATCATCAATGATTTTAACGTCCGTCGTTGCGAGAACGTCCGGTAACGCATCACGAAATATCTTGATAAGTTCCGTGACGTTTTCCAGCCCTTGGAATACGTCTTGCACTGTGAACTTGCCTCCAGAAACCGCGCGATTGATGATGAATCCGTCCATGCGGGAATATGATGAATAGGTCGTCATTGTAACGTTTGGGGAACGGGACGTCTAGGCCTTTTCTTTGATATGAAAGAACTGCAGTGCATTCTTGCCAGTAGTATCAATGATTTCTTCAACGGGAACTCGACGCAATGCAGCAATCTTTTTCGCAACTTCTTCCACATACATCGGTTCATTCCGTTTTCCGCGGAATGGCACAGGCGTCAGAAGCGGCGAGTCGGTTTCGATCATCATGCGGTCCAAAGGAACTGACCGTAGAGTTGCAGCAAGCTCTTTCTCGCCGGCAAACGTGATAATACCGGAAAACGACAGCATGCAGCCAAGCGCAAGGAATTTTTCTGCGGTCGCGGTATCGCCGAGAAACGTGTGGATGACCATCGGATAGTCTTTCCAATCGGCGAGAACGGAAAGCAAGTCCTCGTACGCATCGCGGCAATGGATGATGACGGGCTTGCCGTGCTCTTTGGCAAATTCAAGCTGGCGAACCAACAGTTTTGCCTGTTGCTGCTGCACGGATTTTTCCTCCTCCTTCGTGTCCGCCCACAAATGATAATAATCGAGGCCGATTTCGCCGATGGCAACGACTTTTTCGTGTGCAAGGAACCGCTCGTACGCTTCCGGCTCATACTCTTCTTCGTGCAAAAACATCGGATGGAGACCGACGGCTGCATACAGGTTGTCGTACGTATGCGCCAGTTCTACTGCCCGGCCGCTGTCGTCCTCGCGATTGCCGACGACAATACACGCCATGCCGCGTTCTTGCGTCCGGCGGATAACATCAGACCGATCGCTGTCAAACTCTTCGTCTTGGATGTGGCAGTGGCTATCGACGAGCATAGCGCGTTTTCCTTCGCGCGCACCCCGACACTCCACTTATTGCACTACGCCTTCGATGCGTTGGAAGGCACTGGGGTAAAACGCGCTGACTATCTTTGATGTTCCGACCATAAGCCGAAGAACGGTGGAATCATTCACCGTGGACGCTGTTCCCGCGGAAACCGGCAGATGCGTCAGGACATTGAGGATAATACCGACGACAATGATTCCTTCCAACAATCCCAGAAGAAATCCGCCAAGCCGGTTAAGCAGTTGCAATCCGGGAATGAGGGATGCGATACGGAAAATTTTATCAATTATCAAAAATATGATTCCCACGAGTTTGCTTGCGATGACAAACAAAAGAATGAAGCCCGTAATGGTTGCCGCAATTTCGTTCCCGCCGAAGAACGGCGTTAAAAAATGCGCAATGCCATCAACGTACCGCGTAGCTACGGCAAATCCGACAAACAATCCAAGAAGCGAACCGATGGACTGGATGAGACCAAGCATCATGCCGTAGAGGGCGAATCCACCAGCCACAAAAAGAAGCACTATTTCGAGTATGCTCATAATGAAATGGTTATGAAGGTGTCGATCAATTTTTGTATGGTGTTTGCCGTATCCTGAGGCTTTAATGTATCAACCAGCAAATAACTTTCTGCTGTCAGCTAAGCATTTTTTGTACGCTTGGTCAAACTTGAATACCAATCTCTGGAGAGCGATTGGCATATCACAAGAACAATTCGAGAATTAGAGAATTCTCTAATTCTCGAATTGTTTGCGCAGCTTTTTGAGAAATGTGTGTGAATTTTTCATAATTGGGCGAAGCGAGTAATGGGTGTGCTTCCCTTCCCGCTCACGCTGAACGTAGCCCTCACGGTGCAGTTTGGCAAGATGGAAGACAGCGGTTGGCGGAGAAACACCGAGATAGATGGCAATTTCTTTAACAG
>CAYINT010000107.1:0-2910 GCA_964364875.1 uncultured Gammaproteobacteria bacterium
GTAAAACGGTTTTGTTCCCGCAATGAGAAGATCATCGGCCGGATCGCCGTCGCCCGCGTCCGTATCCGGCGCGCGCTGCAGGTTGAGCGGGCCAAGCGTGTAAGCGTTCCATTGTGGAATTCCTGTCTCCTCGCCAGTCCACTTCGCGACTGCCGTTCCCGCAAAGGTTTCTGATCCGCCGGCAAACGAGATGGTGATGGAAGCGCTTTCCGGCGTTGCGGCAGCAGCCCAAAACGTGATGACATAGGAACGGCCTTGTTGCACCTGGTGCGGAATGTCAAGCGCCGCGTCGGTTTGGGTCGCGCTTGTCACGGAAAGCGAGCTTCCGCCAAAGGTCAGCGATTGGGAGCTGATCGTACCGCCGCTCCAACCCGCATAGTCGCCGTCGTCAAACGTATCGTAGATGAGATTGCGGGTGTTAAATCCAGCCGGGCCGCGGTACTCGCGGCACAAGTTTTCGTTTGCCGGACACGTCGTGCCTTCGGACGGGATTGCGTTGTAAATCGCGCTGTCCAGCGTGTTTCGGAGCGGATGGCAATCGTCCGAGATGGTCACTGTCCGCGCATACAAACGATAATAGACATTGAGACCGCTGTCGTAGAACTGGCGGCAGTCCGGCGTCCAGTTAGGATCGTTGGGATTTGCGAAAATCGCCGCGCTGCATTGAACGACCGGCGTCAATGCAATGTCACTTGCGCCGCCGATATAGGCAGGACCGCCGCTTGTTGTATCGCCGGCTTCGGTGTATGCAGCGTCTGTTGACTGCAGCACATATGCTTGGAGTTGGAATCCTGTTTGGTCGCTGCCGATCCATGTATAGAAAGTTTTTTCATGGCCGGGATCATCGCCGGGTTTCACGCATGGCCGGATGTACGTGTAATACTCTATGCCTTCTCCGCCTTCGGCGACCTTATCGAGGTTGGTGTACTCTTCGCAGCCGACTGAAGAAGCGGCGCACTGCTTTCCCGTTGACGGGATAAGCGAGACGGAAGCAACGCACGTTCCCTTCCCTGCGCAGTCACTATTAAAACTGCACGACAAGCTCTGGTCTTCAGAACACCGCTTGCCCGTGCGCGCCGCGACATCCGGATTTGCGCCGTTTGACGTGACAGGAACTTCAAGGAAAGCCCTGCATCCGACCTGGTCCGCAGGACAGCTGTCCGCGTTGGTCGCAATGGCGGGAATCTGATCCGTGGCCGAGGCGTAGAGGTCACATCCCACATCTTCAACCGGACAGCTTGCGCGTTTTCCGCTGAGGTATAACTGGTTTGCGCTGCCGTATTCTTTATATGCTGAATAGGAACCTCCCGCTTCCAGCTGGACATCATCAAGCTCGAAAGAACAGCCTGTTGCCGACCCGGCAAAATAGACGCGGATGGCATTGGTTGTAAAACTTTTCGTTGCGTCAAACGTCACGGTCTGCACATACCGCTGCCAAGAATCCACGGTATCGAATGGTTGTGATGCGCCATCAATGTCAGTCGTCGTGTCGGCTTCAACGCCTGCCGTCAAGCCGTTACAGGATACTTCAGTCGTCTTTGCGTAAAACGAAAGCGTGTAGGATCTGCCGTTAAGCTGCGATCCTTGCGTAAAGCTTGCCTGGACTCGGTCGCTGACTCCTTCGGTAATCTTGACCGATACCGAACCGGTGTTAGCGTCAGAAACACTTTCTACCACCGCGCTGCCTGTTGTTGTCCATCCCAGCGACGAGTAATCGTCAGCGCCATCGTCATCAAGCACCGCACTTTCTGTGCGCGTTTCAAAACTGCCGTTTGTCAGGAGGTTGCTGCCGTTGGCCGTGTGCAGGTACTGCTCGCATCCAGCCTCGTCTGAGGGACACTCCTGGGCGGCAGCCGTCAGGTAATCTTTGTTCCCGGCCGTGTCAGTGCAGAGAAACGCGCCGGTTGAGGAAATATCGCGGCAATACCACGCGCACCCCGCGTTGGCAGCGGAACAGGTGCCATAATCAAGCGAGTTGGTCGTATACGAAGATTCTTGTCCGTCGCCAAGCGAGAACGTATCGCACGAGTGGAAGTAATCCGTGCACTGCGTTCCGCCAAAGCGCCACGTTGGCCTTTCCTGGACGCAGTAACCGAATGTGAGGCATCTCCCCTGATCGTCCTCCTGCAGACAGGTTTTTTCGTCCACGCAGGCTTCTGCCCTGCCGATTTGCCTGACTTGCGGCGCGTCCGGATAGACCGGATCCGGAAAATAGTCGTTGGACGTAAATTCGGCGGTTGAACCCGACACCGCGCAAAATGTTTCCGGGGCTTTCAGCACCCATTCCGGATCGACAAGGCCGCAAAATGACGACCAGGCATTGTGTTCGGCATCGCAATCATCATATGCGTCAATAAGTTGCTGCAGGGTACACAGCGTACGCTGCCCCGGCTGGCTTGCTTGTACGCATCCGCCATAATCGCGAATATACTGTGCGGCAAGTTCCCACCCGACGGGAATAATACGAAGCCTGCGCATGATGAGAATGGAACGGTATGGAATGCCTTCGCGGAAATCCGGTTCGACAGCGTCGCTTTGTGTTGCTCCAACCGATTTGTACCCAAATGGCTGGTTGCCGTCAATAAGGCGTTGATCCAATGCTTCCTTCAGCGTCAGGCTCTGTTGCACCGCCTGCTGAAATCCTTGGTTGATCACACAATTATTCGGTCCCGGGCTCGCGTCCGGACATGCCGAGAGATCGTCGAGGCTGGTGCTTGTGCCGCCCGTGTTATAGACCGGCTGTAAGAGTGAAGTAATAATGGCGCGCGCTGCCTGCAGGCCTGAGCTTGTTTGGATCTTGCCACTGACAATCTTCGTGTTCTTCAAGCCACTGCCGCCCTTGACGCCTTTTTTAAATACGAGATCCATCAAATTTTTCGTCAAGCCCGCTTTGCGCTGAAGCAACGTCGT
>CAYINT010000108.1:0-2876 GCA_964364875.1 uncultured Gammaproteobacteria bacterium
CAGATACAGCCTTACCGCAATTTTCGTTGACACTCCGCACTACAAAAGACAGACTGGTAAGAAAGCAGCCTGTTTTCTTTCCTGCCTCCTGAAAGGAGGATGCACGATGTCGGCGTCGAGCAATCTCTTTAGTAACGCGACCGACTTCAAAACCTTCCCGGCGGGAGAAACGATTTTCAAAGAAGGCCAGCCCGGCGACATGATGTATATCGTGATCGAGGGCGAGGTCGATGTCCTAGTCCACGGCAAGGTCGTCTACTCCATCGGCGGGCCGGGCGGCGTGCTGGGCGAGATGGCCCTGATCGACACGCAGCCCCGTAGCGCCACGGCCGTGGCCAGGACCGCCTGCAAGCTCGTCCCCATCGACCAGAAGCGGTTCACCTTCCTCATCCAGCAGACGCCGTACTTCGCGGTCGAGGTCATGCGGACCATGGCCGAGCGCCTGCGCCGCATGAACGCCACGCTCTAGACAACACGTCGCTCCGGCAGCTCTCCCCGCCGCCCGCCTCGCTGTGTCCAATCAGATACAGGCTTACCGCAATTTTCGTTGACACTTTTTACTACAAACGACAGACTGCTTACCATGCTGATTGAACGCGACTACATGAAGCGCAAGCCACCGAAGTCATCTCTCCAGACTCCATCGTCCTCACTCAAACCTTTACTTTTCGTGGTTGCACTCCTGCTCCTGGTACTTGGAGCATTCTGGCAATTCAGGCCACAGGCGCCCCAACCCAACATGTCACTCCAAGCTCGTGCGATTCCGAGCATGCCAAGTCCCATTTCTCAGAAGATCGTCACAAAGATCATTGAGGATAAATCTGAGGTGCCAGCCCATTCCTTGCGGAGCTGGACATTCCCGATGATGACGCAACGAACGACCATCCGATGGCATTTAGAAGTGGCCTCTCCGGTTAATCTGCTCTTGTTTCCAACGCAGCGCGATCACTCAAACTATCTTGCGCATCAACCCTACAACACTTACACTTGCTCTGCCCAAAACGTAAGCTTGTCAGAAGGCTCCTGCGCTATCGAACCGCAAAGCGTATTCGCCCTGGATAATCGCGCTGATGCATCTGTCCGGATTGTCCTTTCAGTGACAGCCCAATAGAAACCAGCCCGCTGATTTCCTCTGCGCGCACGTGGGCGTCCCCTCCCCGCCACCCGCCTTACTGTGTCCAATCAGATACAGCCTTACCGCAATTTTCGTTGACACTTCGCACTGCAAAAGACAGACTATCTAAAATACTTTTATGCCACCCATTCCTGCTGCTTCCTGCTTACAACTCTTAGCCCAAGTACTTGAATCCTTAGGCGCTATATTAAGGGCACTTCGTTCACATCCAGAATATCAGTCTCTTCTTCTATCCGACCCACTAAGCACAGCTGTTTTGCTTCACAATGCAGATCCTCAGAAGCTTCCTGAGCCAACAAGACGTTTAAGAACTTATTTCTTAAACGAATCGCCGTTTGGGCAGACAAATGTTTTGGCTCAACTTGAAGCGTTACTTGCCTCCGACTCTCACATACGAGCAACATGCCGCTCTTCCTGGGGGCTAGCTAAGGCCATCGAGCTTCTTGTTCCCGGTCTTATTGCACAGGTGACTGACACGCCGGGAAACGACACATATGCTTATGGAGCAATTGCTCCTTACTTACTAGAGCGCATTTTTGAGACCGATTATCAACGACAAGGACTAATACATATCTATAATCTTCAGGTAGAGACTCCTCCTCCACTTGATATTCCAGCTTATAAAGCCAAAATCCTTACTCTTCGCGACAACGAGATACCTTTACTCACGAACGAAACAACACCCACGAGCTCTTTACACCCTTCCGGAATTGGAAATAACTTCATAAGTTTTGTTGATACTGGCTACGACAATGATTTCGAGTGGATGCAGAAAAAATGGATTGAAGCCTGGGAGATAACGCGAGTTCTTAAATACATGAAATACGGAATTGTTGATAATGACTACGGCGGCATCCACTATGCACCAACATGGATGAACAGAATCTGGAAAGTCGGTGTCTACATGTGGGGACGACCAAGATTAGACCTTCAAGCCGCGCCATTTCGAATAAACGAGGCGGAAAAGAAAACATTTTTCGATTACGTCAAGGCCGCACAAAGACTAGCGCCAATATTGAATTCAACTTGCTCATTACGCAAAGCAACTGAATTTGCAGGGAACTACTACCAAGCGCATCACGTTAGGACAAGCAAAGAAGATCAATTGATTGATTTGGTTATTGCCCTTGAAGCGATGTTTTCTCCGAGTCACGAAGGGGAACTTCAGTTTCGTATGGCGCAACGCCTTGCTACACTTTTAGGCAAAGATGCAGAAGGCCGAAAACAGATATTCAATTTGACAAAGAAAATTTATACCGAGAGAAGTAAATTGGTTCATGGTGGAGGAAACCCATTTACGACTGGTACATTAACTGTTGATGAGCTTGCACAGTTCGGAGATTATATCCGTCAAGCTATTCTGAGGTTACTCATGTTGATTGTCAGTGGGGAGACCGAAAAGAAGGCCGCAGAAAAAATAATGGACGACGCTGCACTCGATCCCACGATCTTAAAACTCCTCCGCGATAAATCAGATTTCGATAATTTCCTAAAGGAAGAAACTGCCGTTCTTACTCCTGTTCAACGCGCATAGAAAAGTAGTCGTCCCCCCTTTCCTCGCCGCACCGTTCTTTGCCCTTCGGTTTGCTTTGTAAGTCCTTGGGATTTATACTGTCTGCACACTAAGCGGAGAGAAGAAAGGGGACAGGCACCATTCGGAAATGGAGCCAGTCCCCGGGTGCATCATGGATTTTGTTGATCAGGTAAAAATTTACGTGAAGGCCGGGGACGGCGGGAACGG
>CAYINT010000109.1:0-2846 GCA_964364875.1 uncultured Gammaproteobacteria bacterium
CCAGAACTTGTGGAACGGAATATCCGGCTTTTTGGATGACAAACAAACCGTTGAAGAAAAAATCCGTTCCGAAATTCGTGAAGAAACCGGACTTGGTAATGCTGACATCATTTCGGTTGTTCTTGGTAAGCCATTTGAGCAGGATGACCGGCAACACGACAAAATCTGGGAAGTCCATCCGGCGCTGGTTATTCTCGGCACGCAGGACATGACGCTCAACTGGGAAGGCCAAAAGCATGTTTGGGTTCCATTGCGGAAAATCGCGACGTATGACCTTGTTCCCGGCTACGAAAAAGTCATTGCTGCGTGCCGTCATCTGTCAGCAGGCACGGATAGCATTGACGTCCTTACATGATTTTACTAAAATAAGGAAAGAAACTCTCTTTTTCTTATTTCTTCCCAGAACTTCTTTTGAAACAAAGTCTGCATTTCGCAATAATTTTCGCTGTTTGCAGCGGTTTGACCATCGCTGCTCCTGCTTTTGCAGCTCGGGAGAGGGCGGCGGACGTGAAGATTTTCGATGGTGCAAAGACAACGCTCATCCGCAGCTTTGACGTATTCCCAGGTTCGGCCAATGGAGCGACGGTTGCGGTTGCCGATACAACAGGAGACGGCAAGGCGGAAATCATCGTCGGCTCCGGCGAGGGTTCAAAGCCGCTCGTCAAGGTGGTTTCTGCTGATGGGACATTGCTAGCGCAATTCTCGCCATACCAAGATGAAATCAAGGGAGGCGTTCGCGTTGCGGCATGTGATTTTGACAATGACGGAATTGCGGAAGTCGTGACCGGTACCGGTCTGAAAAGCGCTCCGCTGATACGGACATTCAGCGCGGCGGGAACGGCAAAGTATACACCGGGATTTTACGCGTTTGATAAAAATTTCCGCGGCGGAGTCAACGTCGCTTGCGGTGACGTAGACGGCGACGGATTCAATGACATCGTAGCCGGTGTCGGAGTTGGCGCATCGCCGAAAGTAAAAGTTTTTGACCGCGGCGGCAACGATAAAAATCTTGACATTACGCCGTATGCGGACCGCGACCGCGGCGGTGTATCTGTTGCTGTTGCCAACACGGACGGGGGAAAAGCATCAGAAATTGTCACTGCGATTTACCGATTTGGGCGTTCCCGCATGAAGGTATACAAAACAAATGCTGCGAGAACGATACTTACTGAATTTGAAGGCTGGCCAGAATCCATCCAGGGTGGAATTGAACTGGCAGGAGGCGATGTCAGCGGTGACGGTAAAGCCGACGTACTTGCGGCAATCGGCAACGGCGATACGCCGCAAGTGATGGCGTTTAGCGGAAAAGGCAAGCGCTTGCCGCAGAATTTCTTTGCCTATGAGAAGGAATTTTCAGGAGGAGTGCGCGTTGCAATTGGCGATATGGACGGCGACGGAAGCAATGAAATCGTCACAACGCCAGGCAAAAACGGCGTCCAGGGAAGCACGGATTACCAGAAATACATCGAAGTTCGTTTAAATGAACAGCGCTTATACGCGTATGAAAACGGATTTCTCAAAAAAACGTTTCTTGTTTCAACCGGCATAAAAAAGTATCCAACGCCGCCGGGCAAGTACAAAGTTCTTGCGAAAATACCAAAGAAAGACTACGAATGGTCATACGGTGAGAACAACCCGGATAACTACGATATCAAAGATGTTCCGTGGAACCTTCGGTTTGACGCGCACCTCTATCTGCACAATGCGTTTTGGCACAACAACTTCGGCCGACCGATGAGCCATGGGTGCGTGAATATCAACCTGGAAAATTCCATATGGCTGTACAACTGGGCTGATGTCGGAACACCCGTGATCATCAAAGGTCCGCAGCCGTTTTAGGCACAGGATTTTCATAACCGCGATGGCGCTATCGCGGTTATGTCTGAGAGCAACAGGTGTACGCCGTACTTGGCATAACCAGCGTTCTACGATATAGTTCTAGCCTATGACCATGCGACGAAAAGTGTGGATGACCTTTGCCGGCATTGTTGTTTTATCAGCGCTAGCCGGCGTTGTGGATTATCCCAAAGGACCAAACATCAGCATCGGCAACTACTTCAAGGAAATAAAAGTGCACCTTGGCCTTGATTTGCAAGGCGGCGCGTTGTTAGTGTATGAGGCTGATGTTTCTGGAATTCCTTCCGGCGATCAACAAGCGGCTCTGGAAGGCGCGCGCGACGTTATTGAAAGGCGCGTCAACTCGTTTGGCGTTTCAGAGCCCGTGGTCCAAACAAGCAAAGTCGGCGAAAAAGACCGCGTGAATGTGGAACTTCCCGGCGTGACTGATATCAACGAGGCGATTGCAAGAATTGGAAAAACGCCGCTTCTTGAATTTCGCGAGCAACAAGAAACGCCTCCTCCCGCGCCTTTGACCAATGAAGAAAAAAAACGGATCGAGGAAAATAACAACAAGGCAAAATCCCAGGCAGACGCGACGCTGAAAGAAGTTATCAATGGCGGTGATTTTGCGAAAATTGCCGATGAAAAAAGCCAGGATCCCGGCAATGCCAGTGCTGACGGAGCAAAAAAGGGCGGCGATCTTGATTTTGCTGATCCCAATAATTACGTTCCAGAATTCCGTGATGCGCTGCTCAAACTAAAAGATGGTGAAATCAGCAAGGGCGTTGTGGAATCGCCGTTTGGTTACCACATTATCAAACGCGAAGAATCGCGCCCCGGTAAAAACACCAATGGCGAAACCATTACCGAGATTCGTGCTCGCAACATTTTGTTTACGAAACTTTCTGAAAGCGATGTACGTCCGCAACAGCAGCCGCAGTTCGTCAACACTGGGCTGGCCGGCCAACACCTGAAACGAGCGCAAGTGAACTTTGATCCAACGGCAG
>CAYINT010000110.1:0-2827 GCA_964364875.1 uncultured Gammaproteobacteria bacterium
AGCCGAGGCTGTAAGTTCCACAATTGCTTTGATTGATCCGGCCGCGACATGCATTACCGGGCTTGCGTGGTATCTGACAAAGCATCCGGAGATCGAAACCACGCTTTCCAAAAACAGCCGGGCTCTGTTCTACTCCACCAAGGTCAACAAACAAACGAATCGGATTGCATCACAATTACTTGGCCGGGAAATTACGTTCCAAACTGCACAAGTACTACAAACGCTGAGGGTAAAAAATACATTTAGCTAAAAGTGTTTTTATAAAACGATCCCCCTTATTCCCAAAAGGGGTTGGCGCGGGAACCGAGTCTGTCCTGGACAGGGTTCCCGCACCACATAGAATGTGCTGTGCCGACATCATGCCGGCGCGATGGTGCCGATGCAGGCTCCTCGTGCGCACCGCTCGCCTGTTTTGTAGAACTGGTCGAGGCGACCCCCGGTCGGTGCGTACACGATCTGCCATACATTCCGGCCGGACAACTTGACTACTGGCGCGCCCTCTGCGACGAAGTTGCCCAGATTGCTCAGCCATTCGACCTTGAGTGGTTCGCACGGTCGGCCAAGTTCTCGTGGCGCGAAGATCTTCACCTGGTTCATGGCGCCTCCTCCATTTGTGGAAATCCTTCTGCTCGACGCCGCAACGCTTCCATGCGTTTCATGAAAAGCTCGCTGAAGTGTGCGACCCGTTCGGTTTCCGGCACGCTGGCCAGTTTGGCAGCAATCTCGGATGCTGACCACGGCTCGCCAATGACCACCGAGATCCGCTTGCCGAAACGCATGTGACACAACCATTCCAGACGCTTTCCCCACCACGGGAAGAGACGCCAGAACGTCCACGGAGGATTGCCGGGATCCTTGCGATAGGGTTGTACATCGCGAGTGCCATCAAGCAGCACCGGAACAACGTGTGCTTGCAGGCGCAGAATCATGTCCATGATCTGCGGCTTCGGCGTACCCAGGCTTTGGTCTGGCGTTCGTCCGCCTTGGTAGAATACCTGGATGACGTCCCCGCGTCCGATAAGTTCTCGGACAAGGCGAAGCATGCGGAAGTTCCCACGCTCACTGACCCCTCTGGCGTTCGTCCGCCGTTCCACCGGGATGGTGCGGTAGAGCTGCATCACGTGGCTCAGGCCAGGAATACTGAAAAAGTTCGCCTTGTCCGGCAGGCTCCACGGCAGCCGACGGATATTCCACAGAAAGCCGGGAAAGCTAAGCGAGAACAGCAGTACCCAGCTGTCGAGCATCGCGTAGTGCGTTGCACCGATGAAGGCGCCACGTCCTGTGGCGCGAATCAGCCTCCGGAGCTTGCCAATGTTCTTGCGGCCGACGATTATCGTGTCGTTGAGGATGAAAAATGTCACGATAATGTAGACGACTGCGATGAGCAGAAACACCAATCGTACGGCGGCCTCTAAGGCTCGGAGGACGCCGACGGCAAAACGACGAGATTCGTGCCGCACAGTTTCCCCCTCGATTGTGGCCGAATGCAAGCCGCTCTGGTCCCTTGAAAACGAAAAGAGCGTGCCCATTAGGGTACGACGATTTTTTACAACAGTCAAGCGGTCAATGACACAGCCTTTTATAACCGAGGTTCCGTCACCGCGGAGCGGCCTGCCTGCGCGTAGCCGCTTCGGCGAAGGCAGGGATCCCGCTTCATTGGAATTAAGAAGAAGAGGCGGGAGAACCTCGGTTATGGTTGCAACAACCCGACTCTTTTCCTTACTTCTTCCATTGTCTGCCCGGCAACCTTCGCGGCTTTTTTCCTGCCTGCTTCCAAAACTTCTTTGATGTACGATCCCTTTTTCACGAGTTCCTTCCTGCGGGAACGAAACTCGGCCAGATGCTCGACAAGGTCTTCGGCGAGCCGCTGTTTCAGTTCTGCGTAGCGAATCGAACCGTCTTTTTGCTGTTCCGTGAACCGTTCCACTATTTCCGCAGAACTTACCTCACGCATAATCGTAAACAAATTCTCTACGCCTGGATCCATATCCTTGCCGCCGGACGTTGCCGTGACCGCTTTGTTCAGCTTTTGCCGGATCACGTTAGGTTCATCCGTCAGCGCAATGTATGATTTTTCTCCGTGCGACTTAGACATTTTTTTCGCCGGTTCCGTCAGGGACATGATCCGTGCCGCTTTCGTAAGTTTCGGTTTTGGCTCAGGAAACGTTTCGCCAAATTGTTTATTAAACTTCCGCGCAAGAACACGAGTGAGTTCTACGTGCTGCACTTGGTCTTCACCGACAGGAACAAATGCAGGTTTGTACAACAAGATGTCCGCAGCCTGAAGAACAGGATAGTTCAAAAGTCCCATAGTAATATTTGCAGCATGTTCCGTTGATTTCTCTTTGAATTGCGTCATGCGCTCCAATTCGCCGATCGGTGCAAGTGTGTCGAGGATCCACGCTAGTTCCACGTGTTCCGGAATCTGCGACTGGACAAACAGGGGAGATCGTTTTGGATCAACGCCAAGCGCAAGCAGGTCCATTGCCGTATTGAGTGTTTTCTGTGCAAAGGTTTTTGGATCCTGCCTTACAGTCAGCGCGTGCAAATCAACAACGCAATAGTAGCACTCATAGTCTTGCTGTAAGGCAACCCACTGTTTCAAGGCGCCCAAGTAATTACCGATGTGGAGTTGACCGGTCGGTTGGATACCGGAGAGTACGCGTTCCATAGTGTTCTATTGTAGCAAAAACTCGGACAAAGCCATAGCCGAGGTTTCAGAGTCTGTTAATAAACAACTTCCCAATATAGTGAATAGGTGTTAGTATAGAGGAGTGGAAACGCTCGCTCTCTATACTGACAAGTATGCAAAACTACTCCCCACCCT
>CAYINT010000111.1:0-2808 GCA_964364875.1 uncultured Gammaproteobacteria bacterium
AGCAGTGTTTAAAGAAGAAAACACCTTTTCACGCACCCAAAAGGTAACGGTATCGGTTTTCTCCCGGCCATGGATGGCTGGGAAAGGTTTGGGTTGAGGATCAGGCTTGGTTTGTCTGATCCCTCACTCCGAGTTCATTTTCTAGAAGTGAATTCAGAGGGAGAAGAAATCCGCGAAATCAAAAAAGCAGTTTCGAATTTAAACTTGTTCTCGAAAACGTTATGCAACAAAAATCTTGCTCTCGTCGAGTTTCAGTCCTTGACCGCGGAGTTCGCGGATGAGATTGTGCATCTCCTGCCGCATGGTGAGCATTTCCATAATAGCTTCAAGCTTTGCATCAACATGGTCGAAACGATCATCCATTCGGTCAAGCCGTTCATTCTGCAGGCTCTGGCTCTTGTTGAAATGGCTGATAACTCCGCGAATGTCCTCTTTTGTCGCCATGGTCTCACGGACGCCGTGGATGATCTTACCAATAAGATCATTTTGACCCTTGATAACTTTATCGAAGTATTCCTTTGTGAGAGATTGTGCCATAGAAAAGACGGTTATTCATTAAGATCCGTCCTTACAAACAGCATAGCGAAGAGCGGCGTACCTGTCAAACCGACCGAACAAAAAAAGTACCATGTTTTGCATAGCCTTTATCTTCCAGAATCCGTTCGGGGTGTCGCCTTCCTCCCGACACTCCGCATGGATGCTGGAGCAACAGATCAACACACAACTACCAACAGACAACCAAACCGTCCTGGAAAGGGCGGCTTTTTTGTATTGTTGTTTCCTGCGGCTCGAACGAGATTACGCGCGATTGCCTTGCTGCTCCATCACCCTCTCGGCCTCTTCCATCTTAATCGAAAGCAGTTTTGAAATACCGTCATCGCCCATCGTCATGCCGTAGAGAATCGAGGAAATTTGCATCGTGGATCGGTTGTGCGTAATCGTGATGAACTGCGTTTTGTGCGCAAGTTCCCGCAAAATCGCGGCAAACCGCTGCGTGTTGGCTTCATCTAATGCTGCGTCCACTTCGTCCAAAATGACGAACGGGGACGGACGGTTGGCTAAGATGGCGCAGATCAACGCAATCGAGGTCAGCGCGCGTTCTCCGCCGGAAAGCATGGCGATGCCGGAAATCCGTTTGCCCGGCGGCGTGGCAATAATATCGATGCCGGCAATGACTCTCTCCTTTTTTTTCGATGTCTGTGGAACATTTGGCGTTGCATCCTCATCGTCGTCGCTGTCTATCCCGTTTTCGTCCGGCGCGGTTTCCTCGGGTTCGATGACTTCTTCCTGAAGCACAAGCTTCGCGTTCCCGCCATTAAAAAGTACCCTGAAGTATTTTTCGAACTCGTGGTTGATCAGCGTAAATGCCTTGTGGAATTGCTCTTTGATGGTCGCGTCAAGCTCCTCAATAATCTGCTCGAGGCTGGCGACGGATTTATCCAAGTCCTCAACTTGCGCAGAAAGAAAAGCATACCGCTCGTCGGTTTGGTGAAACTCGGCCGTAACGCCTTCGTCAATCCCGCCGATGAGTTCCAGCTGGTGCTTGCGGTCGCCGATTGCCGCAAGAAGTTTTTCGTCGGGAACGTGGCTGCCAAGAACGCTGTCGGCGTTGAGCGTGAGGATTGCTTCGGCCGCGTCCGCCGGCATTTCAGAACGAATTTCGCGGGCGATATCGTCTTTGCGCGTTTCCAGCTTCGCTTGTTCAACGCGCGTGGCATTGACCTCGGACGTGCTTTGAGACAGCTCGTTTTGTTTCACGCGAAAAGATTTTTGCAGTTGGAATACGTGATCTTTCTTTTTCTGCTCTGTTTGGTTGAAATTGACGATTTGTTCCCGCAGTTTTTGCAGCTGCGCGTCAAAGGACCGAACGTGCTCGTCAAGCGTGTGGCGTTGGCGCGCCGCGTTGCCGGCATTCGCATCGCCGGGATGTAGCCTTTCCAGTTCGCGTTGCGTGCGGTCATGCTCGTCCGTGAGGCGCTTTTCCGACTCTTGCAGCACACCGAGCCTCGCGGCCTTTTTTTCCAGCTCGGTTTTGAGGGAATGAATCTCGCCGGTCAGCGTATCCTTGTTTTTTGCTAACGTCCGGAATTCTTCCTGGAGCTTAATGAGGTCTGCAGTTTTCAGCCCTTCGCGCGCTGTTTGAAACCGTTTCAGGACGCCGGTGAATTTTTCATAGAATCGGTTGATCTCGCGCTTGATCTTGCCGAGATGGTGTTCGGTTTCCGCCTTTTCGGCCTGTTGTTTAAACTGGACAAATTCCTCATGGAACACTTTCAGCTCTGTTTCGACGGCTTCAGTCGTTGCCGCAGAGCGATGCGCTTGTTCGGATGACCGCTGCAGCTGTTCTTCCAGCGCCGCGAGACGATCAAGAAGCGAGGACAGCTGAACTTGGCGTTTTGAAAGCTCCGAGCGCTCTGTTACGACATCTTTTTCCAGCGCCGCGACTTCACTATGCAGATCGGCGAGTGAGCGCGTGAGTTCCCGATCGCGATTTTCCAGCCACACAACGTTGAGTTCACCGGTGCGCGCCGCTTCGAGCTCGTGCGCGCCTTCCAGCACTGCTTGTTCCTTCATCACAGCATTTTTTTGCTCGAGAACGCGGCTGTATTCATGCTGCAAATCTTCAAACACTTCATGCCGCGTACGCTCCTTTTCCAGCGTTTCCAATTCCTGTTGCAAGACGGCAAGCGCGCGCTCGTGTTCAACTTGGCGGGAACGCTGGAAAAGGAACTGCCTGTCAAGCTCCGCGAGTTCTTTCGACAGCCCGACGTACCGCTGGCTGTAGTATTGCTGTTGGTTGGAGCGGAG
>CAYINT010000112.1:0-2773 GCA_964364875.1 uncultured Gammaproteobacteria bacterium
CCACCAATCGAGCCTACAAACGAACTGAAAAGTTTCAGTTCGTGCGGGGCGAGACGGGCATGAGGTTATCACCGAAGGTGATCCGAATGCCCTTGTGGGATTCCGGGTATGAAAGAGGAAAAATAGAAAGTGACTAAAAAAATGATGGTATTTCGAGAACAAGAGCAATCAGAAGCTTTACCAACTTTGCAAGAGTTGCAGCCAGGCAGGAGGAGTGAGAAAGGGTTTCTTGAGTATAATCAAACTTTAGAACGAGACAGGGAAGCATTGGCAATACTGGGCTATACAGCACAGGAAGTCGCCGACCTTTTAGGCTTTGTTATGAAAAGGGTTGCGGGAGGCGGTACATTTGCATATGTAGCTCCCAATGGCAAACGTTATGAAGTGAAGAAAATAACATGGAGAGGAATATAAGAATGTCCATGGCATGACAAATCAGGTAGCAACGTAGATATGTATTTGACTGAAGAAGGAGGTCACGAGTCTGTCCATATAGCAGGATTGTTGAGACATTTAGCCGGTCAACATGGATTTTTTGAAGGAGGGCAATATCGCATAGCGCCAGAAAAAATTGTTGAAATGTTTGGAGTCGAAAAAGTCCCGGAATCTCTGAATAAAGTTAAAAAATTAGTGTTTTAAGTTGCCCAGCATAACCGTTGTAATTTCTCACAAAACAGTACTGCGAAAACAGGAAGCGATTACGCAAAATAAACATGCTTTACAACATTCTAAACGATGCTCATACTCAAATGTTTTTGAATTCTCACTTTTTCTTTCTTACTTCTTAATTCTTACTTACTTCTCATGGAAGCAACCTTTCCTCTCTCTCGAAATGAACGCAATCGCAGGCCTCGCCGTGCTCCCCGTTCTGGACCGCGAACTGGCACTTTCCGGCAGCTGAAACAATGGCAGGATCATATGGAACCGAAGGCTGATACTCGGCCGGCAAAAGACACCTTGCGTGTCTGGATTCTCGGCGGCAATGAAGAAGTCGGCCGCAACATGACGGTGATGGAATACGGCAACGACGTCATTCTTATCGACATGGGTTTGCAGTTCCCGGAAGAAGATATGCCGGGCATTGATTACATCATTCCGAACATCGATAGTTTGCGCGGTAAAGAAAAAAATATCCGCGGCGTCTTCATCACACACGGCCACTACGACCACATCGGAGCAATCCCCCACCTTATCCCGCAGCTTGGCAATCCGCCAATTTATGGGACGCCATTGACGCTTGGCATCATTGAAAAACGCCAGACCGATTTTCAGGGTCTGCCGAAATTGAACTTGCACCGCTTAAAGGACGGCGATGTGCTCCGGCTTGGAAAACTCACGGTTGAGATCTTTCTCGTCAGCCACAACATTCCAGGATCCATTGGTTACATTATCACAACGCCGGATGGAACAAAGGTCGTGCACACCGGCGACTTTAAGATTGACCTTCAGCCGTCCGGCGACCAGCCAATCAATATCGCTCGCATCGCGAAACTGCATGACGAGAACGTGACAGCGCTGTTTGCCGACTCGACCAACGCTTCGCATTCCGGCCGGCAGTTTACCGAAACGGAAATCAAGCAGGACTTGGAAAAAATCTTTTTGACGGCGAAGGGCCGGATCATTGTCGGCACCTTCGCATCGAACTTAGGCCGGTTGCAGCAGATGATCTGGCTGGCGGAACGCACAGGACGCAAGGTCTTTATCGAAGGCTACAGTATGCGGACAAACATCGAGATTGCCCAGCAGCTCGGCTATATGAAAGTGCAAAAGGGGACGATTCAGCCGTCGCAGGACATTCATAAGTTTCCGGACCGCGCCATCACCCTGCTCTGCACCGGTGCGCAGGGCGAAGGGCGTGCGGTGTTGATGCGCATTGCCAACCGGGAACATCGCTTCATTCGCGTCAAACCCGGCGATACGGTCGTGTTCTCGTCCTCCGTGATTCCCGGCAACGAACGAAGTGTGCAACGGCTGACTGACTCGCTATACCGTGAAGGCGCGGACGTCATCAACAACGCCATGATGGACATTCACGCGGGCGGCCACGCAAAACAGGATGACCTGAAACTTATGCTGAAATTGGTCAATCCGAAATACCTCGTCCCGATCGAAGGACACCACGCTTTTCTCCATCATCATAAGAGGACTGCAGTCGGCGTTGGGTTCCCGGAAAAAAACGTCTTCATCGCAGACAACGGACAGATTATGGAGTTTAGCCGCGGAGAAGGCCGGCTGACCCCAAAGCGCGTGAAAACCGATTATGTGTTTGTCGACGGGCTGGGCGTCGGTGATGTGTCGAACGTTGTTTTGCGCGACCGGCAGCAGATGGCAGCGGACGGCATGGTCATCGTCGTCGTCAGCGTTGAAGGAAAAACCGGCAACATTGTCGGCAATCCGGACATTATTATCCGCGGCTTCAGCTTTCCGAAAGATCCGCAAAAGATGCTTCGCGACACGCAGGAACGCGTGAAACGGCTTTTGAAAGACCGTGAGCCCAGGGCAGCAGCCGATGACACCTTGATCAAGAACAAAATCCGCGATACGATCGGCAGTTTTCTGTTTCAAAAGACGGAACGCCGGCCGATGATTCTGCCTGTCGTTATCGAAGTGTGAGCCTCCACACCGCATGCGGTGCAGCCCCTCCTCGACCCCACCCATCCCTCCCCTTGCTAAGGGGAGGTGAGGAGGTGTGGTTCGCGTCAAGCGAACGGGGTGGTTGCCGAGTTCAAGAATTTAGTGCACCACCCCCTTCCAGAAAGCTGTGGAAAACTTC
>CAYINT010000113.1:0-2757 GCA_964364875.1 uncultured Gammaproteobacteria bacterium
GTAACCATAAGGGTATTGTATCACCTTGTGGTTACGAAACAGACTAATTACCATACGAAAATAAGGAAGATTTAGCAGATATTTTAAAAAACGCAATTAGTGCTAGAATAAAAAAGTAATTACCCCAAAATCGCGGCGCACGCCGTAATCGGCGCCACGAAAAATCTCCGGCTTTTGGAGAAACTCCCCAAATGAATTTTCGGAAAGAGGGCGGGGCGGAATTCCCCCCAAACCTCTTCCGCCCCGTAATCAAATCAATAGTTCTCTTTGAAATAGGTTCGTACTTCGTTGTAAAGCCATACCACGCGAAACGAAGTGGAGCGAATCGAAAAATGGGAATCGAAGAGCGGCAGTGAAGCAAGTCCGAAGGATGCAGCCGAACGCCGCTTGATCCGAGCGAGCGCAGGATTGAGCGCCGCCCAGGACGTGATTCCCACCCCTGCTACCAAGACAACTGGCCGGAAAACATCAATGCCGGTTGTTTTGCTAGCCAACCATTTGCCCTTCGTTTCTCTTTTCCGTACAATACAGGAACCATGTATCTCACTACCCACGCCGCAGTCGGCATTCTCATCAGCCAAAGCGTCCAATCCCCTCTCGCGGTGTTTGGCCTTTCGTTTGCTTCGCATTTTGTTCTCGACGTCATTCCGCACGGAGATGAGAACGTCGAAACGTGGGCTCGCGAAAAAGGCAAGCGAGCATTGTTGGTTGCGACGGTGGATGTTGGGTTACTGTCGGTATTTGTGCTTTCACTCTACGCAACCAACAATCTTTCAAAAATTGCCGTCACGCAGGCGGGAATTTTTGGCGCAGTATTGCCTGATCTCATTGCCATTGTCTTTCCTGTGCTGCATCAATTTACCAATTGGTTTTTTCTTGTGCGCGCGACGGACAAAATCCAGCACTGGTTGCAGCTGCACCGTCTTTGGCGCGGACATAACATGCTGCACCATTTTACCCATCGGATCATCCACAAACACATCTCGCTGACGAAGGGAATCATCATGCAGACAATCATTACAGTTGCAGCGCTTGTTCTTGCAGCAAAGTTGTATTAATTCGTGCTTCACCTTATTCCCATAAGGTTATGGCTAAGAAAAAACTCCGGCCTTAAAACCGGCATTTTTTCAATTGGAACGCGTTACAGAATTACCCAAGTGTTTTCTCGCCCGGCTTCCATTCAACTCCACAGAGCTCCCCGGTTTGGAGCGCTTGGAGCGCGCGTAATGTTTCAGCAACGCTCCGTCCGACATTGAGGTCAGAAATCACCACCCAGCGGAGCATACCATCAGGGTCAATGATAAAGGTCCCGCGCAGCGCAATCCCTTTTTCTTCAACGAGAACGTCATAGTCTATGCTTGTTTGGCGTGTCGGATCTGCCAAAAGCGGATAGGCAAGACTCCACTTTTCGCGTTCTGCCCATGCTTTGTGGGAATGCGCACTGTCGGTGCTGCAACCAAACACTTCTGCATTGAGCTTTTTGAATTCTGCCGCGTGGTCTGAAAAACCGGTAATTTCTGTCGGGCAAATAAAGGTGAAGTCCTTGGGGTAAAAAAAGAACACAACCCACATACCTCTATATTCATGCAAGGCATAGCGTTGTACCTCGCCGTGCATGACGCCGTCGAGAGTAAAGTCAGGCGCTGGTTTTCCAACTTTGATCATCGTGATTACTCCCCACAAATTAAGAACGAAATACAAACTTTGCGTACCGCGCGTTGGCATTATTCCAACCAAGGTTTTGCGTGTACGCTTCGATGTAGGCTTTCCGGTCGCTGCCAAAATCAATGAAGTACGCGTGTTCAAACACATCAAGTGTGATCAGCGGAATCGCGCCCCATACGCCGCCCTGATTGTGTGTGTCGCCGGTATAGATCCGGAGCCGTTCTTCGTGCGTGTCCCACACCGTCACAACCCAGCCACGTGCCGCTAGTCCGGCCGCTTTGAATACTCTTTCCCATTGCTCATAGCTGCCAAAATCCTGCTTGATTCGATCCAGCAACGCGCCGGATGGTTTTCCGTCGCCGCCAAGATTCGCAAAATAATACTCATGCAGATACACCGCGTTGACGGCAAACGTCTCTTCCGATTTTAGTTCCCGAAACGGGCTGTAGGTCGCGTTGGCGTTGGCAAGATCGTCCGCTGAAATTGCGTCGAGCTTGCCCTGAATTTCGTTCTTTTTGTTGACATAGCCGACATAGAGTTTGTCGTGGTGGATCTCCAGCGTCTTTTGCGAGATGCCGGAGAGTGTGTCTTGTGCAAACGGTAAGTCTTTTGCCTCGTATTGTGACATAGGTCCTCCTTCTATGAGTAAATATTCTTCGAGCGAGTGGAGCGTTCCATGGCCGAGGTTTGGGAACCTCGGCCATGGTAAAGTCTTACCCTTCTTTCGCCGTCTTCATCGCCTCGTCGGATGGAACGCCTGTTTCCGGCCACAATTGCCTGCCTTCGTCGTCATAGACATAGATACACGCAACCGGGCATGCTTTTGCCGCTTCAAGAATTGTTGCGAGTTCGTTCCCGCGAACGTTTTTGATAACGCATTTGCCCTCCGCATCAAGTTCGAACGTGTTTGGCGCAATGGCAATACAGTCTGCCGCGCTGATGCACACGTCCCGGTCAACGACAAGTTTCATGCGAAAAAAAGTCAATGCTCAGCGCTCCAGTATACCGAAAAGGAACTCTCATGACAAGGCGCCCCTTGGTAACTACCCACCATTTCCCAGCCAATCCCCCAGAATCAACAACATTTCCGTT
>CAYINT010000114.1:0-2716 GCA_964364875.1 uncultured Gammaproteobacteria bacterium
CATCTCAATTATTGCATGAAAAGGGGCAAAGTGATAGGATTTGCGTAGGTCCTATTGATATTGAAATGAGATAGGACCTACGCAAAGTTTAACTTGATTTATCTATATTAAGCCATGAAATCGGTCTCAGCGGGGTCGATTTTAAGCCACATTTCTCATTTTGCGCAAGTCCTATGAGAATCGGAACGAATGTAGCACTCTACCGGGGGACTCCTGCTCGCCCATAGAGAGATCGTCGTGCTCGTCTCACCCCTCGAAACCTGAAACTGTTCAGGTTTCTCGTAGACTCGACCCAACTGAGCTGTATCCCCGCAAGGCATTGCCGGGCAGGTTTACCAACAGGTCTACCAAAATGAGCTAACGGCCCTAAATCGGTGGGGGATGAATCCGGTGTTCATTTATAGGGTTGTCCGCCCGCCTTTGGCGGGATCGGCCAACCCGTCTCGTCCCGCGCGAATTGAAACTGTTCAATTCGCTTGTTGACTCGACTGTTCCACGTGGAACATATTTTAACTCCATTACGGAGCACATGGTAGGAATTTGCCGGCCGAGGCCGGATACGGCTTGTCCCGCTTTGCAGGACTCCACTGTAAATCACTCAAACAGTGCCAGTCTTCCTTTGCCCCCGGCACGAGTTTCCGCCCTAGGCGGATCCGCCTTTCTTACCATAAGGTCGCGGAGAACGTACTATGTATCAAGCGCAAAGCCTTTCTGCGCCCCTCTCTGCCCCCACCATGAATTGAACATGGATCTAAGGCTTAGGAGTCCCTTGTTCTATCCTTTGAACTATGGGGGCAAGCAGTGGCGGAGAACGAATCCTTGATCCTTTAGGAGTGTATTGCTCTATCCTCTTGAGCTACGGGGGCGTAAACAAGTTCGGAAACGATCAATCCCACACTATCGAAGGTCTAAAATATCGCGAGAACAGAATGCTAGCTAGTAATTTGGCTAACTATAGATGAGAAAGAAATCCACTACCTATTTTCTGAAATATATTTGACTTATTGTCAATATATATGAGTAATAATACTATTATAACAAAACAAAAGCAAATAGTCAATAAGTTGCGAAGATCATATTTAAGATGTTCCATAGTTTTTCATTATGTGTTCAAATGCCCATGACACAAGTACGGTACACTATTTTTCAATGCATGACAAAATTTTGACGGTGGAATGAAAAGAACGTACACTGCTATCAGATGTAATCATTGATATTTTCCACTATGGGCATGTTTGGACAAAATGAATCGCGCGGCGAGGAAGGTTCACAAACGATCATCGGTTCTTCGGTAAAAGTTGAAGGAAAATTTGAAGGACGCGGAAATGTGGTTGTTGAAGGAAGCGTTACCGGAAGCATTCATACGGAACATGATCTGCAAATTACGCAAGGAGCCGCTGTTCAGGCAGATCTTTTTGCGAAGAACGTTGTGGTCGCAGGCGAAGTGCATGGCAATATCAAAGCGAGCGATGTTCTTGATCTTTCTCCGACAGCTCGCGTGTTTGGCGATGTTGAAGGAAAAACCATTTCTGTCGCTGCGGGAGCTGTGCTGAATGGAAAATGCACAATGAAAACGCAACAGGTCACAGAACCAGTGCCTAATGAATCGAGCCGAGAACGAAGCAAGACCGGAAAAGCAAACAGGATTGTGGAAGCAGTTTGAGCAAAGCAGAAAGCAAAAATCAGAAAGCAAAATTTTACAGCCCCTTCTTTCTCATCTTTGCTTTTTGATTTCTGCTTTCTCTCATGTATTTCTACCTCTACGACGCATTTTTACGGGATAAAAAGTACGAGCGAACGCTGGCAAAAATCGAGGGCCGTCTGCTTGAGCTCAACATTCTTGGAAAATCGGAAAAACTCACGCTGCTGAAAAGCATGCGCGATGTTGTGAAAAACGCAATCAAGCGAGGAGCAGAAACAATTGTTGTCGTCGGCGATGATCAAACAGTGAGCAAGATCATGACGTATGTTGCGGATGAAGATATTATTCTCGGCATCATTCCGATTGGACATAATACGCAGCTTGCTTCATCGCTTGGCATTCCCCAAGGAATTGCCGCATGTGATATTCTTTCCTCGCGCATTGTCGAACGCATTGATCTTGGAAAAGCCAATGACGCTTTTTTCGTGTCGTATCTGGAGCTTTCGCCGTCGCAAGATCTTTTACTCTAGTGCGACCAAGGTTCATTCCACATCGAACCGACGGGAAAACCGCACACGGTTACCATATACAATTTTGGTGATGAAGGCAAAGATCCGCGCGACGGAATACTGGAGCTCGTCGTGCGTTCCTCTGACGAAGGAAAAAGCAGGATCTTTCGAAAAAGCATGCATTCCTCGCCGAGCTTGTTCCCGATTCAGCAGGTGAAAATCAAGAGTTTTGGGCGCTCTGTCGCGGCGCACGCGGACGGCCAAACCGTCGTCAAAACACCGATGACGGTTCAGGTCATTCCGAAAAAACTGCGCGTGATTGTGGGGAAGAAGAGACGGTTTGCGTAGATAAGCATTCCACACCTTCTGGTCTGAAGTTGATAGCGTTGACGATTATTCAAAACGGCATCTTCTGTTCAGAAGTTCTTTGCAAGAGTCTGTTAACTATCTTGCCTGACCATGAGAAGTTCCCGAAATGTAAAAATTACTGCAGCGCGAACTGATGGTCGAATGCGAAAGAACACTTCACGACCCTTTCGACGTCCCTCGATAATCCCCGCGCGCA
>CAYINT010000115.1:0-2712 GCA_964364875.1 uncultured Gammaproteobacteria bacterium
AGCCGTGCCGTTTGAATATATATCCAGCCCGGAAATAACCGCGCCGGCTACGGTAACGACAACGGCGGCGAAGCACAGTTGCGCGACAGCGCGATCACGCTTGAAAAGAACAACAACGCCGAGCAGGGCAAACGGCCACAAGGCAAAACCCAGCATATCCGTCGCCTCGTTAGTAAAATCCTCGAGGTACAATCCTGCGTCTTTCCAACCGAATGGCGTGCTGACGCCCTGACTTGAAACGCCCATTGGAGAATAATCCTGGCGGGTAATATGCCGCACAACCTGTTGCAGTGTCTTCGTTTCGGCCCAAGCAACCGGCGGATTGCCTTGCGATCGTATCGGCAGGTACGCGTACAGCGAAAGGCCGAGCGCAAAAAACACGGCCGCCAGACCCCACTGCCGCCAATGCCGAATCGTCATGCCGGAAGCAAGGAGAAAAAGAAGAAACCCTGGCCCGTACAACAAGCTCATCGCGTGATTAGTCGCGCCCAAGCCGAAAAGAAACGCGGCAAGCAGCAACCAGGCAATTGCCTTGTTTTTCCGCCAGTGCAGCAGAACAACAAGCACCGCCGCAATGCACAGCGTGTTGAGCGTGTAGACTTCTGCCATCGTCGCCTGCTGCCAGTACAGCGGAAAAAAGATGAATATCCACGGCGCAAGCAGCGCAAGCCACCAGCGTTTCGTCAGCATCCATATGCTAAGAGCCAGTAAAAGGCTGGTCAGCGAGGCAAAGACTGCGGACATCAGGCTGATTCGCCACGCAAACTCGCCGAATGGAAGCAAGGAAAACAATTTTCCCAAAAGCAGGAACAACGGAAAACCCGGCGGATGGGCGATGCCAAGCGTCGCAATCTGCGTCAAAAACTCGCCGCTGTCGCCGAAAGTTACCGAAGGCGCAAGCGAACCCCATAGCGCTGCAAGCGGAACAAGCGCGCTGATCGGCAGAATAAGCCAGAGGATGGAACGAGTTTTGATTTTTGTAAGAACGGCGTATCGCACGTTACTGGATTCCCTTCGCCGTCAGAATGTGTTTTCCCGCGGAAAGAGAGCCGTGTTTGCGTTCCAGCGTAAACTGGATTGTATAGCCCGCGGTAGCAGGAACGTCGCGCACGACGTACGAAAACCGTCCGGGGTCCCGAAGCTGTGACAGATCAAGGCTTATGAAAGAAAAATCACAACTGGCAAGCATCACGCCTTGCGAGGGGCATCCTTTTGCCGCCGCGCCAAAACTGCCAGTCGCAAGATAGAGTTTTGTCAACGCGTTTTCCGCCTGCCGCATATCCGATAAGCGTAGAACATCGCGCAAGTTTGCCTGGTGCCGCGCGTACAACAGAAAATACGCGATTGTAACGCTTAACAACGCGCCCACCGACATTACCACTGAAAATCGAGTTATTCCGCGCATACGAGAGCAAATCAAAAATAAGAAATCACAAAGTAAAATTTACGAAGCAATAAAGGGTGCATTTTTGATTTTTGCTTTCTCCAAGATTTCTACTTTGCTCTTCATTGCTAATTTCTGATTTTTGCTTTCTCTATTATTTCTGCTTTCTGCTCTCTACTTTCTGATTTGTTCTTTTTACTCTTTTCCTGTGTTCTGTATTGTTTTTTGATTTCTGCTTTCTGATTTTTGCTTTGTTCCTGCCTTTATTTTACTCAAAAAAAGCGCGCCAGTCAAACACAGTCTTGTAACCATTTCGAACCCCGCACCAATTCTGTCACAGCCGGGTGAAACACATGGTGAGCCGTTAGGCGCGTTCCGGAAGCAACGTGGTAGTGCAAGCGCACTACTGGAATTGGTGCGGGGTGAGAAATCCCCTTGTTCTCTGGTCTTTCCGATCCCTGCACCACTTTTTCTCCGCTGTGTTATGTGTACCTTCCACCTCCCAAGGGGGCAGGTCTTTGGAGCGTCCATGCCTCGTACTGGAAAAAGTGGTGCGGGAGAGGAATCCCCTTCCACATGCCGAAAGCATGGAACGTGAATATGATATAAAAACCCTGTCCGGTATGGGTACGGACGTGGTGGCGGGACAACTGCGACAAGCAGTGGCGCGGACAAGGATTACAGCAGGTTGATGAACTCGTCGATTGTCAGGCCAGTGCTCTTGATGATGGCGCCGAGTGTTCCGCGCTTAAGATCACGATTATGCCAAGGCAGGACAACTGTGCGGTTGTCCGCGTCGCGCACAAACACCCGGTGACTTCCGCGCTGCCGCTCAAGCATAAAGCCAAGTTTGAGGAGCGCCCGCTGAATGTTGGCTGGTGTGCAGGCTGGCAGATGTCCACTCATGCTGTCCGCGGGGTCAGAGGCACGCTAATCCGCTTCAAGACCGTCTCGCGGTCATCGGGAACAGAAAGGTTTCTCGCCTGAAGTGATTCAAGATAGAGACTGACTGCCTCACGGGCGTTTTTTTCCGCTTCCTCAAAAGTGTCGCCTTCCGTGACACAGCCTTCAAGCGCCGGCACCTCCACGATAAAACCGCCTTCTTCCGCAGGAATGAAGTGCACCGTAAAACTTGCGATGTCTTTCACCGCCATGGTTGTTTTCCCTCCCAATGTGCTGAGCTTGGCGCGCATACGAGTCGTTGCAATGAGTTGCTTGGATGCAACCACCATACCACCCATTGGAAGTTCGGTCAACCGCCCCGGACGAAAGTGTTACCGTTACCTTTTGGGTGCTTTTACCCCACCAATTTCAGGCCAGTTAACCTG
>CAYINT010000116.1:0-2652 GCA_964364875.1 uncultured Gammaproteobacteria bacterium
ATCTGTTCCCGATTATTATAGTGATCATCGCGGCAATTTTGTTTCAGCGGGAACGCAGGCAGGCGGAAATTATCGGGTTTGGCATCTACAATGACGGGATCGAGCTGTCGGGTGAGGGATTCCATCCGTATAGCCAAATCAAGAACTTTTGGATCGCGTATCAGCCTCCAGCGGTCAGGTTTTTGTATTTTCGCGTTTCGGCCGGTATCCACGGCATACTGAGAATTCCGCTTGAGGATGAAAATCCGGTCGAGATACGAGAAATCCTTGCGCAGTTTTTGCCCGAGGATTTGGAACGCGAAACCGAACCAGCGCTTGATGCGCTTGGCCGCAGATTGAAGTTGTAAAGCAAATAATAGTATAAGAAAAACCACCGACAATAAAATCGGCAGTCTTTCTAGTGCTTCCGAAAGGAATCGTCTTGCAGAGCCCCGCGGAGCGGGACAGGTCGGATCCAGCTTCGCCAGAAACCTATCATGGGATACAAGCTCCGCAAGCTTGCGTCCGTAAACTGTTTTCGCATTTGCCTCCGACAGGAATCGAACCTGTATCACAAGCTCCGCAAGCTTGCGTCCTATCCGTTGAACGACAGAGGCAGGTGCGAAAACAGTTTCCATTGTCCCGCGAAGCGGGATCCGCCTTTCCTTGAATCTTTCAAATAGAGAACGAGGCGGAAACGACAGGAGCATGCTCTTGAGACCGACTTTCTTTGTAACAAAAAAAACCTTTCCCGTCAATGGTTCCGTCCCATGCAGCAAGACGTTGACACGAGCAAACACACCTGATATCGTTACACACGATGGGGTTTACCAATAACCCTATTTCTATGTCACAAGAACTTACCAAAGACTATCTCGATCAACGTTTGAATACATTCGAGAAACGGCAGGACACAACTGACCAACGCCTCGACGGGATGGAAACAAGAATCCTCGGCTCAATCCATGATATGAACGCGAGCTTTAACAAAAGCCAGGGCTTACAAAATAAGCGTTTGGATATTATAGCGGAAGACGTTTCAAAGATCAAACTTGCCGTTCTCGATCTTATGGGAACCGATCGGCACATGCATACTTTGGTTCGGGAACTGAAGGGCCAGGGTATTGCACTCGATGAGACAAAGATTTTTGCTTCATAATCTGTTCTGCCGAGGAGAAAGACGCCGGTTACCGCCGGTGTTTTTTCGAATCAAAATGAGCGAGAGCGAGCCTGAAGGGAAATCACTGTCATAACGGAGGTTTCAAAACCTCTGTTATGTAATCTTCCTGAACCTTATTCCCTTATGTGCATAAGGGTAACTGTGTTTTTCCTCATCGAACCGTAGCGTGGGTGTCGACACCCACGCTACTATTGCTACAATATACTCATGTACGCGAAAAGAACACTTGATCAGCCAATCACAAAGATTTCCGGCATTGGCCCGGCACTGGCTGGCCGTCTTGCGAGCTTGGAACTTTACACGATCGAAGATTTGTTGTGGCACTTGCCTTTTCGGTACGACGATTTCAGAACCGTTACGCCGATCAGCGACGTGCGCATTGGCCAGACTGTCACGGTGGAAGGAACCGTTGATCTCATTGCCAACCGGCGTTCTCCGCTCAGGCGGATGAACCTCACGGAAGCATTGGTGCGCGACCAGACGGGAACGCTGTCCGCCATCTGGTTCAACCAGCCGTTTCTTGCCAAAACCATCAAACCGGGAGAATGTCTGCTGTTGTCAGGCAAAGTGCAAAGCACGCATGGAACGCTGCAGCTCGTCGGGCCGTCGTACGAGAAAATCACGAGTGCCGTGATGCGCACCGGCCGGTTGCTGCCCGTCTACCCTTCCGGCGTCAACCTCACGCAACGGCAGCTTCGCGCCATCCATTACGCTGCGTTGAACTTTTTGCCGTATCTCAAAGATTACCTGCCGACATCCCTGATACAAAAGGAACATTTGGTGTCGCTGCAAGACGCGTTGCGCGAAATACATTTTCCGCGAGACGAAGCGCAGCGCGATCAGGCATTGGAACGTTTGAAATTTGATGAACTTCTTTTATTTCAGCTCCGGCGCCAGCAGGAAGAACTCGGCAAAGTGAAAAGGAACGCTCCAGACATTCCTTTTTCGCAGCAACCCGTCAAGCAATTTGTGGACAGTCTCCCATTTACCCTAACGGTTGGCCAAAAAAAAGCAGCGTGGGAGATTTTGCAGGATATGGAAAAAACAGAACCCATGAACCGGCTGCTGGAAGGTGAAGTCGGATCCGGCAAAACTGTCGTCGCGGCGCTTGCTGCGTATCAGGCGCTGTTGGAACGATTCCAGGCGCTGCTGATGGCGCCGACGGAAATTCTTGCGCGACAGCATTTTGCCAGCATCGCAAAACTGTTTGCAAACTATGACATGTCCATCTTTCTCTGGACGCACGGATTTCACGAAACGGCAAAGAACGGCAAACATACAAAGCTCACGAAATCTGTTCTCGCCGCGTCGCTGAAGCAACAAACGCCGTGTTTGATCGTCGGAACGCACGCGCTGCTTGAGGAACAAGCAAACTTTGGCAACGTCGGGCTCGTCATCGTGGATGAGCAGCAACGGTTTGGCGTTGGCCAAAGAGAATTGATCCACACAAAAGGGTTCCGTGATGGAAAATTTCCGCACTTTCTTTCGCTGAC
>CAYINT010000117.1:0-2572 GCA_964364875.1 uncultured Gammaproteobacteria bacterium
GGTCACTCGTCAGTTGATTCGTTCGGGGACTTCTATTGGGGCAAATATCGCCGAGGGCAGGGGGGGTTCTTCACACAAAGACTTTGTTCATTATCTATTGATTACACGAAAGTCTGCTTACGAAACGTCATATTGGCTTTCTCTACTGGATGAATTTGCATCAGCGGGCGACGCGCTTGATAAGTTGAAAAACGAATGTATGGAATTGACAAAAATCATGAGTGCAATTATTCTCAAACTTCGCAATTAATAAAACGCTTTTGTACTTTGTAACTTGTTATTTGTAATTACTCATTATGTCCCAAGACAATCTGATCGGTCTGGAATGCACCAACTGCCATCGTGTCAACTATCATACGTTCAAGAATAAAAAGACGCTCAAAAACCGTCTGGAGCTGAAGAAACACTGCAAGTGGTGCAGTAAGCATACCGTGCATAAGGAAACGAAGGTCGGAAAGTAACTTGCGATAGATCTCGCGTCACGGTATTGTTAGCATGGAGATGATCCCGTGTGTTCGTTTATCGCACGTCGTTGATGGGGGCGTAGTGTCCGCCAGAGGCGGATCCGCCTTTCGCTGAATCATTTCAGATAATAAGGTGGCGGAAAATAGCTATCACAAAGGTCTCCAACCCCGCACCGAGAGCATACCGAACGCATATTGAAAAATCTCAGTTTTTCTTGGCAGGAGCGCCCGAGGGAGCTTAGTTTAGTGGTAAAACACTGGTCTCCAAAACCAGACACGGGGGTTCGATTCCCTCAGCTCCTGCCAAGAGAAGCATTGATTATGTGAAGCACGACTTTTGTTTTCTCTGGTGCGGTGCGAATCCTAGTGCCCCTGCCATTAGTGCAGGGTTTCTGACAAAGGAATGCCAAGTGTTCTGCTAGCCGAAAAAACAATAGCAGCCTGCTTTTGTGTCATCGAAGAACGGCTTTCTTGGACGCATGTTTCGCAGAACTACACCGAATCTTTCGCGCCATGCGCAATGCTTTCGTGCAATCCGGCATTCGTCATGCGTATAAACTCTGCGTTAGCGCGCAGTTCCGCAAGATTCCTTGCACCGCTGTAACTCATTCCCGACCGGAGTCCTCCAAGCAATTGATGAATAATGTCACCAACATCGCCCCGGTAGGGGACAACCGTTTCAACGCCTTCCGGGACGACCGAACGAAAGCGTTCCTCATCAGCATCATCGTCCATGCGCCGAGAACGCTGTTCGACCGATCCGAGCGAGGCGCTGCCTTGGTAGACTTTTACTTTTTGGCCGTTGCGTATCATCATTCTGCCCGGACTTTCGGTCGTTCCCGCAAAAAACCATCCGGCCATGATGGATGATGCTCCAGCGGCGAGGGCTTTGACGATATCTCCTGACGTGCGCAGGCCTCCGTCAGCGATAACAGGAATGTCATGTTTGTCGGCAACCTCAGCGCAGTTTATAATAGTGGTGAGTTGCGGCACGCCCGATCCCGTGACTATTCGCGTCGTACACATGGAACCGGCTCCGACACCGACCTTGACCGCATCCACACCAGCAGCAATCAATTCCTCCGTTCCTTCCGCCGTGGCGACATTGCCAGCGATGAGTTCCACTTTGCCAAGCGTTTTCCTGATGCTGCTGATGGCATTGATGGCGACGTCGGAATGTCCGTGCGCAATGTCCAGCACAAGAACATCCGCGCCTGCGGCAGTCAGCGCTTGGGCGCGTTCGATATAATCATCTTTAACGCCGACGGCAGCACCGACGAGCAGTCGTCCTTTTTGGTCTTTTGCCGTAAGCGGGAATTCTTTGCGTTTTTGGATATCGCGCATGGTAATGAGCCCGTGAATGTGAAACTGCGCGTCCACCAGCGGAAGCTTTTCCAGCCGGTGTTTATGCAACAATAACTCCGCGTCGTGCAAAGAGATGTCCGGCGGCGCGGTGACCAGCCGGTTTTTTGGCGTCATGACTTCTGTAATGCGTTTTTCGGGTTCGTGCGCAAACGCCATATCGCGGTTCGTCACGATGCCGACCAGTTCCCGACTCTCGTTGATTACAAGCAGTCCGCTGGAACCAGTTTCTGCCATCACTGCTCGCGCCTCCGCGACGCTTGCGGATTCCGGCAGCGTGTACGGGTCTTCGATAATGACGTTTTGCGAGCGCTTCACTTTTGCGACCTCGCGTACCTGATCTTCGATGCTCAAAAAGCGATGGATAATGCCGATGCCCCCGGCATGCGCGACGGCAATTGCCATCGGCGCTTCGGTCACCGTGTCCATGTTTGCGCTGACAATCGGCGTTCCTAACACAATGCTGCGCGAAAGGCGAGTGCGCAAATCCACGTCTTTGCGGGAAATAATCGGAGAACGTTTGGGAACAAGCAAAACATCATCAAATGTCAGGCCGAGAGGAATGTCTGCAGAAGTGTTATGTCGCATATGCAGAATACGTTGTTCAATACCAACGCAAGAACGCCAAAGCGCAAGGACTGGCACCACTGCATAGAATACTCGTTGCTTTACTATGCGTCAAGACGTTCCATTGTAACTACCCACCATTTCCCAGCCAATCCCCCAGAATCAACAACATTTCCGTT
>CAYINT010000118.1:0-2532 GCA_964364875.1 uncultured Gammaproteobacteria bacterium
ACTACTCAATGACGTTCTCGTTATTATCACGAACCTACCCACAGCGATGAACTCAGTTGAGGGAGAAGGGAACACCATGCTTTCAAAAACGTTCCTGCCGAACAGGACAAGAAATATGGGCGGGTCAGTCTTCTGACAGTTTGGATTTTCGGCTTTTCTTTTCGTTTCGACGCCCGTATGCCGCAACGAGTTCCTTGACCATACCGACGATCAATGACAGGTGCGAGGTGGAACGCGCTGCAGCTTCTTGCAATGTTTCGATCATGGCATGGATCTTTTCGACGGTTGCGGTAATGCTGTGGATCGTTGTATGCGCCTGCCGGATGATCATAATCAGATAGATGAGCAACCAGGCCAGCAACACGCCAAGCACTGCAATGACGATTGTCAAAACAACATAGAAGAGGTCGTTACTTGTCGCGAAATAGGTACCCATCGTTCTCCCCGAGTGTAGCACGGGCAGGTGTTCTCGGCAAAGCCTTCCCACGAAGCGCAGAATTGTAGAATATGGTATTCTGGGAACATGAATGACTCGGATTTGCAAGTAAGTTTCTGGGTACTTACTCTTCGGCCATTCGCGCGCAAAGCTCTCCCATTCGTTCTTCTTGCGCTCGATGCGCTTTTGATTGGCTTGGCAGCACTCGGCGGATTTCGATTTGTCAGGACAGAAATACAAAATGATGCGCTTGCGGTTGCATTGAGCCAGAACACCGTTCAAACAACGCTTTTGCAAGAACGGTTGCAGCATCCGACGCCTGTTATTGTGTCTGCCGCGCTTCTGCCTTCAGGGGGAAAACAATACACGCTTCTCGCAACCGTGCGCAATCCTTCGCAGCGCTGGGCAGCAACGTCGCTTGGCTATACCATGAGCGTTGGTGAAACCGTCATTGCGCAAGGAACAACGACGTTGTATCCCGGAGAAGAGAAGTATCTTGTCGCCGCGGGCCAGGTTTTACCAGAATCCGCGCCGCTGGCCGGTGCGGTGAGTGTGGCATTGACCGATGCATCATGGGTACGGAGCACCGCAGAACGATCATTGCCAAAAATGGAGATTGATGTTCTGTATCCGCTGTACCGCGTGCTGAGCAATGACACGCCCGCCTTAAGCCAGATTGTTGCAACTGTCAAGAATGGTTCGGTGGCCGCATACCCCGAGGTTGAAGTAGTTGCCGTGCTGATGCGCGGACAAACGCCGCTTGCGGTTGCAACAGTATTGCTGCAGGATCTCGCAGGAGAAGAGAAACGGCCGGTTGACCTGCGCCTGTACGGCGCGTATGACGCAACAAACGCTGTCGTCAAAGCAAGCCCAACCGCGCTTCCTGATTTCTGATCATGATAACGCGGCGAATTCGCACAATTCCTGACAACATCCCATGCGGCGCATTCTGCTCTATCTGCGATCACTCGACTGGATCGTGCTCAGCCTGGTCGGCTTGCTCATCACGTTTGGCCTGATCATTCTCTACAGTCTGACGCTCAACGTCGAGTATCCCGATATCGCAACCTTCCATCAACAGGCTTTATTTGCCGTACTCGGATTGATATTGCTGCTCGTGTTGAGCATTGTTGATTACCGGTATTTACGCAATTTTGGCTGGATTCTCTACGGCATCGGTGTTGTGTTCTTGCTTGTCGTCTTGGCCTTTGGCACGGAGATTCGCGGCGCAAAAAGCTGGTTTGTCGTCGGCGGAATAACGATTCAGCCGGTCGAATTTGTGAAAATTTTCCTCATTGTTTTTTTTGCAAAGTATTTTTCCGAACACACCCAAGACCGGCTTTCCATTCGTCATCTGCTCGTTGCGGGCTTCGGCGCCGGATTGGCTATCGCACTTATTGTGTTGCAGCCCGACCTTGGTTCCGCGCTCATTTTGCTTGCGTTGTTTACGGCTATCGCCATACTTGTGAATGTCCGGCGCTCACATCTCCTGCTGTTGCTTGCTGCCTTCCTGGTTGGTGCGGTGATGAGCTGGTTTTTTCTCTTTCGCGATTACCAGCGGGAAAGGATCAGGACTGTTTTCAATCCTTCGCGCGATCCGCTTGGCATTGGATATAACGTGAAACAATCTACGGTTGCCATTGGTTCCGGCGGGCTATTCGGCAGAGGGCTTGGGCTTGGTTCCCAAAGCAGGCTCAACTTTTTGCCGGAACAGCGCAATGACTTTATCTTTGCCGTTGTCGCCGAGGAACTGGGCTTTGTCGGCGCCTCCGTGCTCTTTGCGCTGTTTGCAGGGTTGTTTGTGCGGCTCGTCGTGCTTGCCCGCAGAAGCCGCGATGATTTTGCCGTGTATCTGCTGTTTGGGTTTTGTATGCTATTTTTTGTCCAGTTTGTCATGAATGTCGGCATGAACGTTGGGCTAATGCCGGTCATCGGCGTACCCTTGCCTTTCCTCAGCGCTGGCGGGAGTTCGCTGATCAGCGCAATGGCTGCCATTGGGATTATTGAAAGTATTGCCATCCGCCAACACTTGTTTCGTTCCCGCGGATAACCCGGCACCACTTTCAGGCAAGCGCTTGGTAAGCCGCGCGACAAGG
>CAYINT010000119.1:0-2528 GCA_964364875.1 uncultured Gammaproteobacteria bacterium
GACCACGATTCCAGTGTACCAGAAAAGTCGGGTTTTGTTTTAACATGGCTATATCGATACCTCGGCTATACAAATATTTGTGGATGTCCCGCGAACTGTTGATTTTGATTGCATGCATAATCTGGGAAATGTTCGTTTTGGTGGGTTGCATGAGGAGGTGAAGGTGATCTGGCATAATGACATAGGCATACAGTACACACCGATGGATTCTTCGGGAATACCAAATCGTTTCTTCGAGCATGGTTGCAAGATTGTGATCGTTAAAAAACGGATTCCGTTCTCGCACATTCGTTGTCACGAAATAGATGGAATCTGGCAAACATGTTCTCTGAAGATGTCGGTAGACCATAGATACAAAGAAAACGGGCAGTGTTCCCGTCACGCCAAGCATAATCCGTTTTTCACTTCTTCGCAACATGGACAGGCGCATCCGAACTTGACAAAACTCACCATTCTTCGTACTATTTCCGCGCCGTCGCTGATAACAAGAGCCGTCGCATATGGCCGAATCGTATTCCCAAAAACGCATCCTCCTCGTTCTCGTGGATGTGCCGAATCCGGCTAAATCCGGAAAACGGAGCCAAGCAGGAAGCACCATCGATCAGTGGATCGACAGTTTGACCGAACTGTCGCTCGTTGCGTCGTTTCGGACAAAAGTGCTGACAACGCCTACGGCGCAGGAGGACCAGCCGCGAATCTGGCAACTCTTGGCAAAGCTCATTGCCGACAACTACGCAAGCAATGACGGTTTTGTCATCGTCCAAAATCAAACTTTTATCGAGCATACGAGCGCTGCGCTCTGCCTTATGCTAGAGCGCCTCGGCAAGCCGGTCGTGCTCGTAAGCCATGCATCGCTTTCTGCCCGGCGCGGCCGGCCGACACAAGGGACATTGTCTCCCGAACTTGCCCTCCGATCAGCGCTGGTCAATGGACTCCAACTTGCCACGCTCGATATTGGCAACGTTGTCATGCTCAGCGGCAATGTCGTCTATCACGCGGCAACCTATGCATCCAAAGGCGGCGCCAGCGAGCCGATCGGAAGAATTGATTTTGGCATGAAACTCGATACCAAGAAGCGTCTGCACAAACCACAATCGCTCAAGCCGCGTTCTACGATCAAGCCGCGGATCCTCAGCATGATGGTGCAGCCTGGCGCGCCGCTCGCATTTTCGCAACTCAAGGATCTTGACGGCATCTTGCTGTATGGCACGGGAGCATTTCGCCCTGAACAACTTCATCTGCTTGCTGCATCGTTTCGGGAAGCAAATGTTCCCGTCGGCTTTTATCGCTTTCAGGATTCCGGCCGAGCACCGGGAACATTGCTGGTCCATCACGTCACACCCGTTATGGGACTCGTGAAATTTATGTGGGCGCTTGGCCAGGCGAAAACACTCAAAGCCATGCAAAAACTGCTCGACACGGAAATCGCCAGCGAGTTCCTGTCAGGAACAGGAGACGACGCATGACGCTGTACGCCTATCTGCCAAAACTTTTCTCAAAAGAGCTGAAAGAAGTCGAGGAACAACTCGTCCGGCTTTTGGAGCGCACGGGTGAAACGGTCGTGTTGAGCACGAGGCCTGTTCCCGAAGAACTTGCTGCGAGGGATCCGGAGCAAAACCCGCTTGACCTTGTTGATGCAATTATCCTCGAAGGTACAGAGCCGGACCCGGAAGTCGGGTATCTTTTGGCGTATGCAATCGGCCAGAAAAAGCCCTTGCTCCACCTGACTCGCAAAGGCCACAATCGTCAGAATCCGCTAGAAACATTCACGAAATCCCACCGGCTTCCATCGTCGCTGGTCATGGCGCACTATGATCCAAAATCGCTTGAGCGCATTGTAGTGCAGTTTCTCGGGCGGCTTGACGGCATTACCTTTACAGAAGTTGCCGACATTAAATTTACCCTGCGTATTACACCATCTATCGAACGGTATCTGGACTGGAAGGCGAAGCAGGGGAAGATAACAAAGGCTGATTTTATGCGCCATGTTCTCAATGATGAAATGATTGCAAAGGACGAAGCATACAAGCGTTCCAAATCGAAGCGAGAACGTCCGGCGGAGACGGATTCGAAAGAAACTGATGAGTAGGAAAACGCCAGCGTTCTCCCTTTGGGGCAAATGTGAGAAGCCTTTTTGTCACTCTCATTAGGGCAAAAGAGAGGAGTTCGATCTCACTCTCTGTTGGGCAACAGTAATACAAAACACAATAATCACTCTTGCACAAGAGCATAGTTGTGTTGTCGAATCGTCTCTTCCTAGCGCAAGGCATTCGCTTCCACGCATTCCCAAAAGAACTGCGCATTTCGCAGTTTCGGCGTGAGTGAAAAGAGCACCGTCTGTCCCTTTCGCGTCCCTTCAATAAGGCCGAGGTTCATGAGGCGGTGGAGATGTTTGCTCACATTGGCCACGCGGATATGCAGGATTCCGGCGAGTTCTGTCACGGTATAGGCACGTTCGCGGAGCGAGAGAACAATGGGTCATACGTAAATCATCTGGAGCAATAGCAGGTGATCCGGTATACTGACGG
>CAYINT010000120.1:0-2526 GCA_964364875.1 uncultured Gammaproteobacteria bacterium
CTCCAACGCGAGAACGGAAGCAAGCAACTGACCATTGCCGTGTGCTGCGATATGCGGCTTTCCAGCCCTGCGCTGAAAGCAAAAACAATCGAAGGGCTCACCGACAGCGGCATGAACGTCGTGGATTTTGGGATGCTGTCCACGCCCACATACTATTTTGGTGTTGCGTTTTTTGGATATGACGGCGGTATCCAGGTTTCCGCCTCGCACAATCCGAAAGAGTTCAACGGGTTCAAACCGATACGTGCACGCGGCGTGCCGATCAGCAAAGAGACCGGCTTACTGACAATGAAAGATATGATCCTGAAACAGGAATTCGTCAGCTCCGGCCATAAAGGTTCCCTATCCGCAAAAGAAGGCGTAACCGAGACTGCACAACGGGAACAGGCAAAAGATATTCCGACGGACACAATCAAGCCATTTAGAGTCGTCGTGGATGCGGCCAACGCGATGGGCGCGCTAGACGTTGAAGCAATATTTTCCGGCCTGCCCTGCGAGCTGATCAAACTAAACTTTGAGCTTGACGGCACATTTCCCGTCCATCAGCCTGATCCTTTGGACGAAGAAAATCTGAAAATCGTTCAAAAAGCCGTGCGGAAACATCATGCTGATCTTGGCATTGCGCCGGACGGTGATGGCGACCGATATTTTTTTGTTGATAATGAAGGAAACAATGTCCGGCAGGAAATTCTGCGCGGCATTATGGCCCAAATCGCACTGAAAGAACATCCAGGCGCTGCGGTGTGCTATGACATCCGACCGGGCAGAATCACGAGAGATATGATTGAAGAAGCAGGTGGCAAGGCGGTGGTGACAAAAGTCGGCCATTCGAATATCAAAGAAACGATGCTCAAAGAAGACGCAGTATTTGGAGGCGAGTCATCCGGGCACTACTTCTACAAACGGCCCTACGGCACGTTTGAGATGCCGATGATCCTCGTTCTGAAATTTCTCGTGTGGCTATCAGAACAAAACAAGCCGCTTGCTGAAGCAATTGCGCCGTATAAAAAATATTTTCACTCCGGCGAAATCAATTCTACAGTTCCAGACGTCAAAGCAAAACTCGACGAGATTCAGAAGCGTTACAAAGACGGCGAGATCAATCTGCTTGATGGCGTGACCGTTGAATATCCAGATTTTTGGTTCAACGTGCGCGGTTCCAACACTGAACCATTGATCCGGCTGAACCTCGAAGCACGGACGCCAGAACTCATGGAACAGAAAAGCGATGAGGTGCTAGGGGTGATACGATCTTCCTGAAGGATATTGCCTCGCTCTTGACAAGGAAAACATACTGTATTACAATTGAAACATCTTGTAATACATCTTTCTTATGCGTCAAATCATCAACATTTCACTGCCAAGCGACCTGAAGCGTTATGTGGAAAAGGCCGTCAAAGAAGGCGGCTACAGCACCACGAGCGAATTTATCCGTGATTTGATTCGGGAGCGCAAAGAGCAGCGGCTTGTGCGTGAGTTGCTCGAAAGCGAGAGAGCCATGAAGACGGGCAAGGGTAAGGTTCTCACTTCTCTGAAGGCCTTACGTTCGTCTTCGTGAAGAATCTACTACACGAGCAAGTTCGAGCGAGAGTACCAAAAGCTGCCTTCTGCGGTCCAACGAGAGGCGGAGAAGCGCGAAGCATTGTTTCGCAGGGATCCCTTTGACCCGCGGCTTCGAACGCACAAACTCAAAGGAATATTGCAGAACTTCTGGTCATTTTCCGTTACCCATAGCTATCGGATCATTTTTCAGTTCGATGACCATGAGGACGCCTGGTTCCATTCGATCGGAGACCACGCAATCTACCAGTAATACCTGTGTAACGATCACATGAAGAAGGTCAAAGCTCGCTCACGTGAACTCATGGAACAGAAGCGGGATAAGGTGCTGGGTGTCATTCGAGGATGATCGGACTCTTTGACTCCGGCGTTGGCGGTCTGACGATAGTTGTGGAACTCTACAAACAGTTACCGGAGTATGATTTTGTCTATCTTGCCGATACTGCCCGCGCGCCGTATGGAAGTAGAGATGCAGAAACGATCGTACAATTTGTACGCGAAGATTGTTCTTTTCTTGTTCACCAAGGCGCTACCATTATTGTTGCTGCTTCAAACACCAACACGACGCACAGGGCTGCAAACTTGCGCGAGTCTATTTCCGTTCCTGTTGTTGGGACAATCGCGCCGCAATTTTCGGAAACCATCCGGAAAGCAACACGCAATGGCAATGTTGGTATTCTCGCGACGACTGCGACAATTGCAAGCGGACGCTATCAACGCGTTGTTGAAGAACAGGGATTGCAGCCGTTCGCGCAAACGTGTCCAAAACTCGTCCCGTTGATCGAAGCAGGGGAGACGGAGGGCGATGCACTTCGTTCCGCCATTCGAGAATATATTCAACCGCTGCTGAAACAAGACGTTGACACGATTATTCTCGGCTGTACGCACTATCCAATTATCCGAGGACAGATAGCCGAGGCTGTAAGTTCCACAATTGCTTTGATTGATCCGGCCGCGACATGCATT
>CAYINT010000121.1:0-2502 GCA_964364875.1 uncultured Gammaproteobacteria bacterium
TGGAGAAAGTGAAAAGTGAAATGTTCAGAGTTAAGAACGCACAATGTTGCATCTTATGAACTCATCCTTCATTCTTAACATCGTCTCTTTCCTTTTAACCTCATATGCCTAAAAAAGTGCTGACAAAAAAGCAACCGGCAAGCAGTTCTGGCGAGTATACCGCGAAGCAAATCACGGTGCTCGAAGGGCTTGATCCTGTCCGTAAACGGCCGGGCATGTATATCGGCACGACCGGACCCGAAGGCCTGCATCATTTGTTGTGGGAAGTGCTTGACAACTCGATTGACGAAGCCATGGCCGGCTACTGCAAGAACATCGTCATCCGGCTGTTCCCGAAAGACCGCGTGGAAGTGGAAGATGACGGACGCGGCATCCCGGTCGATAAACATAAGCAAACCGGCAAATCCGCGCTTGAAACCGTTTTGACGACGCTCCACGCTGGCGGGAAATTCGGCGAAGGCGGCTACAAAGTCTCCGGCGGTCTGCATGGCGTCGGTATTTCTATTGTCAACGCGCTGTCCATCGAAACGGTTGCCCAGGTACAGCGCGACGGAAAAATCCACGAGCAAAAATACTCGCGCGGCAAAGCAACGACAAAAATGCGCGTCGTCGGCACAAGCACAACGACGGGCACGACGATTATCTTTATCCCTGACCCGGAAGTTTTTCCCGCAACCGAGATGAGCCGGGACATCATCGTTGACCACGTCCGGCAGCAGGCATACCTCAACAAAGCCGTCCGCATTACGATTGAGGATCGCCGCAGCAATGTTCCGTGGTCGTATACATTTTACTTCGAAGGCGGGATTTGCGCATACGTTCAACATCTCAATCGGACCAAGACTCCGCTTCACGAGAACATCTTCCAAGTGGAAAAAAAGCAAGATGATGTGAAAGTGGAAATAGGGTTGCAGTACACAGACGATTATAAAGAGACGCTCTTCGCTTTTGCCAACAACATCCATAACAGCGAAGGCGGAACGCATCTTGTGGGTTTTCGGACAGCGCTGACGCGGACACTTAACAACTACGCGCGCAAACAGCAGTATATCAAAGAAAAAGACGAGAACCTGTCAGGGGAAGATGTCCGCGAAGGCCTGACCGCCGTCGTTTCAGTCAAAGTCCGCAATCCGCAATTTGAAGGCCAGACAAAGGCGAAACTCGGCAACACAGAAGTCCGGCCGATTGTCGAAGGCGTTGTTGCAGACATGTTGGCGATTTTCCTTGAGGAACATCCGAAGGACGCGGAAGCAATCTTAGGAAAATGTTTGCTTGCTGCCCGCGCGCGCCAAGCCGCTCGCGCCGCACGCGATTCTGTTCTCCGGAAGGGGGCGCTCGAAGGCCTCATGCTGCCGGGAAAACTTGCCGACTGCGCAAGCCGCGATCCGTCGCAGTCAGAACTCTATTTGGTCGAGGGAGACTCAGCCGGCGGTTCCGCTAAACAGGGCAGAAACCGCGAATTTCAAGCGATCCTGCCGCTGCGCGGAAAGATTCTCAATGTGGAAAAAGCCCGGCTCGACAAAATGCTTGCCAACAACGAAGTGAAATCGCTTGTCGTCGCTCTTGGTACGAATATCGGCGAACTCTTTGATAGGGAAAAACTTCGCTACCATCGAATCATCATCATGACCGACGCTGACGTGGACGGCGCGCACATCCGAACACTGCTGCTCACCTTGTTCTACCGGCATTTTTCGCCGCTCATCACGTCCGGCAATATCTATATTGCTCAGCCGCCCCTGTTTCGCGTCTCAAAAGGCAAAGATGTTCAGTATGTCTATTCGGACGAACAACTGCAAACGGCGATGCAGGGGATGCGCAAAAATGCGGAAATACAATCCGGCAAAGCCGCCGGAAATGTAACCGTACAAGCGGAGAAACGCGGCAAAAACGTTCCAGCACAATCAACACCCGTTGAAGCTGGCGGGCAAGAGGAAACGAAAGAAACGAGCGGAGGAATCTCAATCCAGCGCTACAAGGGTCTTGGTGAAATGAATCCGGAGCAGTTGTGGGAAACAACCATGGATCCGGAGCGAAGGACTATGCGCCTCGTCACCATTGACGACGCCGAAAAAGCCGATGAGACCTTTAGCATCCTCATGGGCAATGATGTTGCGCCTCGCAAGAAGTTTATCCAGACACATGCAAAAACAGTTCAAAACCTGGACATTTGATTGTCCAAACGTTCAGAACGCTCAACAAACCTGCATGTGTCCTGAGCTTCAGCGTTCCATTCCACCATGGGTAGTTACATAGCAATAAACGACACGTTACAGATTACTACCGAACAGGGATTTCCTGCGGAGCTCAATTTTCAGCAACACGAAAAGCAGTTTCTGACTGCGGAAGATTTTCAGGAGAAGATCTTTGAGTTTAAAAACAAAGATAAGATCAGAGTGTATCATGCTCCTCCGGTCAGAACCTTTCTTGTCCAAAATATCAAGTGGTAAGGCATCTAGCAAAAATAATTTGAACCTCACCCTCTCGGCTCAATCCGGTAAT
>CAYINT010000122.1:0-2484 GCA_964364875.1 uncultured Gammaproteobacteria bacterium
TGTCAAGATCGGTGGTGCGGAGCGGAACAACAACTGCGATAGGCCTAAGACAATTTGTCGCGCAGGATCTTCTGTACTACCTGCGGGTTTGCTTTCCCTTGTGACGCACCCATCACCTGCCCGACAAGGAACTGGAAAGCCGCCTGTTTGCCGGCTTTGTACTCTTCCACCACTTTGCCGTGATCGGCAAGCACACCGTCCACGAGTGCCGCAAGGTGATCCTCATCATCAATCGCGGAAAGCCCGTGCTCCTCGATGAGCGTACTCGGGTCACCGCCGGTTTTGACCATTGCAGAGAGCAGTGTCAGTGCCGCCTGGTTGTTGAGACGGCCGGCATTGGTCATGGTGATGAATTCTGCAAAGTTTTCTGCGGTGAGCGGCATCTTCTCGATCGTGCTTCCTCCGTCAAACAATAATTTTGACAGCCGGTTGATGAGCCAGTTTGCCGCTTGCGTGATGAGCGGCGCTTTTCCCTTTTCCCAATCGCGCCCTTCTTCTTTTGCTCTCTCGGCAAGCTCAGATACAACATTTTCGGCAAAATCGCCGAGCTGTTTGTCGTTGACAAGAACGTTAGTGTCTTTCGGCGTCAGTCCGTATTCATCAGCAAACCGAACTCGGCGCGCAGCAGGGAGCTCCGGCGTTTCTGCTTCGATGAAACGAAGATAGGAATTGGCAAACTCCAGCGGCGGAATGTCCGGCTCGGGAAAATAGCGATAATCTGCCGCATCTTCTTTCGTGCGCTGCAGTACCGTCACGCTTTTTGTATCATCCCAGCCGCGCGTGGATTGCGCGGATTCCGGAGTTTTGGCATCCCAGAGCTCGGTCTGGCGCTGGATTTCATACGCAAGGGCGCGTTCCACGGCGCGGAAGGAGTTGAGATTTTTGATTTCCGTTTTCGGGAACAAGGTTGCCTCGTTTTTTGGCCGCAGCGAGATATTTGCATCGCAGCGCAGATGGCCCTTTTCCATGTCGCCATCCGAGACGCCGAGATACCGGACGATCAGGCGCAGTTCCCGCAAAAATGCTCCGGCTTCTTCCGGAAAACGCATATCCGGTTCGGTGACAATTTCGGCAAGCGGCGAGCCGGATCGGTTAAAATCCACGATGCTTTGCTCTTTGCCGCTTATATGAACAAGTTTCGCGGCATCTTCTTCCAAATGCAGCCGCGTTATCCCGACGCGGTGAATGTGTTCGCCGAGTTGAACGGTCAGATGACCGTCGACACCGATGGGTTCGTCAAATTGCGAGATCTGGTATCCTTTGGGCAAATCGGGATAAAAGTAGCTCTTGCGGTCAAACTTGGACCGTTCCGGAATGCGGCAGTGCAACGCCATCGCCGCCATAACCGCCATGCGGATCGCTTCACCGTTTGGAACGGGCAGGGTTCCTGGATGGCCCATACAAACTGGGCAAACCGTCGTGTTCATCGGCTGGTTCTCGCCGGTGTTGGAACAGCTGCAAAACATCTTGCTCTTGGTCGCAAGCTGCACGTGTATTTCCAGGCCAATGATGGCTTCGTAACGGGATTCCATGAGGCTTCGTAGAAACGTAGCATACCATAAATATCGGCATATGACGATGCAATCCTGCCCTGTGGAAAACCCCATGAAAGCCGTATTGACAGACTAAAATGTCCTTGTTATAAAGGATCAGTCCATTCATTTTATCACTAACGAACAAACAACATGGATATGTTTTACGATGATACGATGAACAACGATGACGACCCAATGAAGGAGGCTGACGAAGACGATGACGACGATATTTCGGACGACGATATGAACGATGACAAGGACGAGGATACGGATGAGGATAATGAGGAAGACGAAGAAGAGGAAGACGATACTGACAAGGCCATGTGAAGCGCTCACCGAGCTCGCACGCGTGAATTGAAACTTCTTTCTACCTCTGGAGCGCGAAACCCCGCACCGAAAGCGCACAAAAACCCCTACATTTCTTAAGCTATCGCCTAGCTTTCTGGTGCGTGGGTAATTTCTGAGAATAGCGCAAGAACGCCCCGCCAATTTCGGCGGGACGTTTTTTGATTACTCTCATACTTCTCCTTCTTGATTCCGAATGATGAAGCGGAGACGCACGCGCGTATGCATGTGGAGCGTCCCCGCTTCGCTGGTTGTCCGTGCAGCAGAGCTGACTAGCGTGAGCGGAGTGGGTTGTATACCACCTCTCCGCCGCCTCTGCGATAGACCTGCACTCCCTTCCGCAGGTCGTACAGCAGTACATCCGATCGTCCGTTCCGTAACCACGATACTTCGTGAACGCCATTTCGTGCGCATCGTGTCCGTTTGCACAGATCGGAACTTCAAAAGGAACTTCTGGACGGTCGCCCATTTCACCTCCCTCCCGATTTTGCCGTTAAAGAGACACGCCTTTGGAACAGCAACAAATTCTAGCGTTTATTCCAGCGCATGTCAAGGTAATTAGTCTGTTTCGTAACCACAAGGTGATACAATACCCTTATGGTTA
>CAYINT010000123.1:0-2301 GCA_964364875.1 uncultured Gammaproteobacteria bacterium
CCACGATTCCAGTGTACCAGAAAAGTCGGGTTTTGTTTTAACATGGCTATACTACGGAAAATCTCTTTACACCGCAACTTTCGACTTCGCGTGCTCTGGATTGACGACTAAATGTTTAGACTTTTCAAGCACCATCATCGTCTTTTGCAACTTTTCCATCCAATTGTCGCCAAGCGCGTTTTGGCTGATCTTGATGGAGTTTTCGCCAAATTGCCACTCGCTATTATCATCAATCAGCGCTTTGATTTGCGCGGGGATCAGGGATTCGGAAAACGTGATGACAAACCGCAGGCTCGCATCGCTACTCAGTCCTTTCCGTGCGGCAATGCTTGTGACGTTGACGGGCTGCGAGAGAATTTTTAACTTTAAAACATCTACCAGGTTTTGCACCGGTTCCGGCAAGACTTTGCGGCGAAACAGACGGAACGCGCGCTGTTCCAGACTCTCCATTGTGGATTCAAGGGCGAGTTTTTGATAGTAGGACAGCCGTTTTTGCTCATTCGGTTCCATGTCTTTTGGAATGCGGATCGTCATCGGCAGGTCAATGAGAATTTCCCGTTGTGGTTCTGCGCGCCTGCCATCGCGGAGTTCCCGTATGGTTTCGGCAAGGAGGCGGGAATAGAGGGAAAGCCCGACCGCAGACACGTGGCCGTGTTGTTTCTTACCGAGAATACTGCCGGTACCGCGAATCTCCAGGTCGCGGAGGGCAAGCTGGAATCCGCTGCCGAGTTCCCGCGCTTCAAGCAGCGCCTGCAGGCGTTTTCTCGCTTCCGGCGTGAGTTTTTTTGCATGATACAAAAAGTACGAATACGCCTGGTTTTGTCCGCGTCCAATCCGGCCGCGCAGCTGATAGAGTTGAGCGAGGCCAAACTGTGTTGCGTGATCAACAATAAGCGTGTTGACATTGGGCAGATCCAGGCCGTTTTCGATAATTGTGGAGCACACGAGCACGTCGATTTTCTTCTGGTCAAAATCTGCCATAACACGGACGAGGTTTTCTTCCGGCATCTGGCCGTGCGCGATCCCAAACGTTGCGCCGGGAACAAGTTCCTTCAGTTCCCGCGTGCGGAGCGCAATCGTTTCGACATTGTTGTACACAAAATAGACCTGGCCGCCGCGTTTCAATTCGCGCTCCAAAGCGCGATGCACCGTTGCGTCATGATACGCTTCAATATGCGTTTCGATAGGTTTGCGCCCTTCTGGCGGCGTTTCAATGACCGTGACGTCGCGGATGCCCGCAAGCGCAAAATTCAATGTTCTTGGAATTGGCGTTGCGGTCAACGTCAGGACATGGCTGGAAAGCCGGAGCGTTTTGAGCTTTTCCTTGTCTTCGACGCCGAAACGCTGCTCCTCGTCGATAATGACAAGTCCGAGATCCTTAAAGTGCACGTCGGTTTGCAGCAATCGGTGCGTTCCGATAATAATATTGACCTGGCCGAGACGGAGTTTCGCGATCGTTTCATCCAACTGCCTTGGTGAGCGGAATCGCGAAAGCACATCGATCGAAATATCGAACTTTGCGAGGCGTTCCTGAAACGTGTCGTAGTGCTGCTGCGTGAGGATTGTGGTCGGCGAAAGAATTGCGACTTGTTTCTTGTTCATGACGGCTTTGAAGGCGGCCCGTATCGCCACTTCCGTTTTGCCAAAACCGACATCGCCGCAAATAAGCCGGTCCATCGGGCGCGTTTGCTTCAAGTCATGTTCGATGTCAACAATTGCTTTTTTCTGATCCGGCGTGGTTTCATACGGAAAGCTTGCGGCAAGATCATGTTCTTCCGGAGATTGCGGACCAAATGCCGATGTTTTTACGGTTTCGCGTTCTGCGTACAGTTTTAACAATTCCTCAGCTGTTGCTTTCGTTTCTTCCTTGATTTTCTTTGTCATCTGTGCCCAGTTGCTGCCGGAGAGCCGGTGAAGTTTCGGATTCGCGACGCCGATGTATTTGGAAAGCTTATCCGCCATTTCGACGGGAACAAACAGCTTGTCATCCTCGGCGTAACTCAAGACAAAGTATTCGCGTTTTTGACCGCTTACGTCCTGCTCAGTCATGCCGACAAACCGCCCGATGCCATGGTCTATATGCACGACAAAATCGCCGGGTTTCATTTCGGCCACAAAGATGATGTCGGCGCGCTCGCTTCTGCGTCCCTCGGTTTCGATCTGCTGGCCGTATACTTCCCAATCCGTCAGAAATACGACCTTATCCCTTTCCGAAATAAATCCGCGCAAGAACTCCGCTTCGGTCTTGCTGATTTCTAGCACTTTGCGATTGCGATCCTTGCCCAATCGCTCGATGATCTC
>CAYINT010000124.1:0-2060 GCA_964364875.1 uncultured Gammaproteobacteria bacterium
TTTCTTTTCCGCCGTCCGGCGCTCTACTTCGTGCTCCCAATTCTTGTGTATGTCGTAACCTCATTGCCCCAAGCGAACCTTATCACGCCGTTTCTTGCCATTGCATCGCTGATATTACTGCTGGTATATCGGTTTACCCCATCGGTGTCACGCGCGCTCCGCACCGTCACGTGGATTCTTTTAGTGCTCAGCCTTGTTGGCAGCACGGGATGGTTTTATTCGCCCTTCTTTTTTGGACTCTACCTTGCAGCGGTTGCGCTCGGGTTTATTTTCACAGCCGGCGTCGCAATTGCTTTTACGATTGCGCTTATCCTGCTGTTTGCGTTTAGCGTCGGTGAAGTGAATATCACCTATGACTTTTTGACGCTGCTTTCGCTACTGACCGTCATCCCGCTCACGCTGGGTCTGCGCAGAAGCTTTCTCCTTGTTCAGCAAGAACGCAAGGGCATCCTTATTTTGGAAGATGAGCATACGGGCGAGGGCGTGACGACACTCGACACGATCCTCCAAAATCGCGTTAACCGTATTGGCATTCTCTTGCGACAGCCGATTACCTACATCAAACAGGGGCTGTCCTTGCTGCACGATGGGAAGCTTTCCTCGGACGAAGAGCAAGATGTTGTCCACCGCATGCAGCGGTCATCCGATGAGTTGTTTACGCTTGTGAAAAACTTTGAACAAGGCGCCACGAAGAACGACCTGCTTGTCGGCAGCGCCACTTCTTCCGAAGAACAAATAAAACGAACATCACCATGACGGGAAAACCCATCTTGCTTATCGAGGACGACGAAGATTTGCGCCAAATGTACACGCTGATTTTTACTAAATCGGGATACCAGCTCGAAACGGCAAATGACGGCATGCAAGGATTGGCAAAAGCGCGACAGGGCGGCTACGGCGTCATCCTGCTCGACTTAATGATGCCCAAGCTTGACGGCATTGGATTTTTGAAAGAACTGCAAAAAGAAAAGCCGAGACAACCCAACGGCCCCATTCTCATTTTGAGCAATGCCGGCTACAACACGGTTGCTGAAGAAGCGATGAAACTAGGCGCGTCTGGATTTCTCCTCAAGGCAGACTACCTTCCCGCAGATCTCGTGAAAGAAGTGGAGAAGCATCTCAAGGACGAAAGGTAGGCGAAGGGAACAGGAGAGTTGTTCCACCCGCTGGTAAGTGACAGCGCTTTTTTGTTGTGTTACAGCAAAGAAAACACATGGTGAGCTTTTGACATTCATCGCTTTTTGTGGTAAAATGCCAACAGCTATCGCGCATGAAAAAAACACCAAATCAGCACACTGACCAACAGAAAACACACCACTATTGGCCGCGGAGGCTGTTGTTTCGTTCCCGAAGAAAGCCAAAGAAGCATTGCATTGTTTGGGTCGAGCTTCCAAGTTTGTTACATATACGACAAACAGCAAAAATCCTTGCTGTGCATCCCAACACGCTTCGCCAATGGGACCGAAACGGAACACTCCAAGCGATCCGCATCGGCAGCAGGCAGGACAGGCGGTATCCGAAAGATGATGTGCAAGAACTCTACCGACAGCGATTGACCTCATCTGTCCAGAAAGCAAGCGCCAGAATATTCAGATCCAAGAGAATCAAACTCGCGCCAGCTCTTCTGGCCGTTGCATCCATTGTGACGGCTGTTATTTTCTTTGCGCAACCCACAGCGCATGCTGATGAAGCGGTCAGCCGCGAATACCGCCTGCGGCCGCAAACATGCGAAGGGTGGCAAAACGCAAACAACGCCACAGCCATCCAGCTGCCTCCAATTGCATCTGACAGCGATTTTTCGGCTTCCAATGCGGCGCTTTTTCATGCGGATGAACACGCGGTAACGACAAGCGGACAAAGCGGCGATGTCATCACAGGCACACTTGATCAGCAAAAAGACGCGACCATCACCTGTTCCCGCTATAGTGCTGAAGGAATGCCAAGCGACGGAGAGATAGCTGATGCAAAAATCGCGCTTTCATTGTTGGCGGTCACTGCGCAGAACTCTACCGACGCATTCATCGTTGAGGGAAGCACCAACGGGCAGGACTGGTTCCCCA
>CAYINT010000125.1:0-2001 GCA_964364875.1 uncultured Gammaproteobacteria bacterium
CAAACCAGACGAAGTATTTAACAAACTCGTTGCATTAAATTATTGAAACCACCTATGAAAAAACAAATTCTTGTCAATAGCCCGTGGCTAAAGGTCGTTTGTGAAACCGCACGATTTCCTGACGGCACGTCAATCAAGGGCTTTTACACCGTGGAGCGTCCGACGTATGCGGCGGCTGTCCCTCTCCTGAAGAACCAAGAAATAATGCTCGTCCGGCAATACCGACATGGCCACCGGCAAAACATTTTGAATCTTCCCATGGGGGTGATCGCGAAAAAGGAAAAACCTACAGACACGGCTCGTCGCGAGCTTCTCGAGGAGATCGGCTATAGGACGAAAGATACTTCTTTCCTTGGCGCATTCCAAAACAACCCGCCTTCCTGCGGCTCACCTGCCACCTTTTCCTTGCAAGAAGATTAAAACGAGCAGATGCTCAGGAAATCGACACCAATGAACACATCATAGTAGTCCGCCTTCCCTTGAAAAACGCACTTCAAAAAATCTTCCGTGGCGAAATCCAAGATATGACGACCGTTATTGGAATTCTTGCTACGTACCTGACAATAAAAGGGCTTCGCACTTAGAAAGCAGGAAGAAATCAAAGGTATTACAGAATGCTAGCCTACCTTCGTAATATATTTGGCGGTCAGAAGCAGTCAAAAGACGATTTTTCGTCATTCTTTTATCATGCCTCAAGTCGGGAAAAGAAGAAGCTGTTTAAGAAGGTTGTCAAGGAAGTAAACGAAGAACAGCGCAAGGTTCTGGAACAATACAAACAGGCAGGCAATCACAGCAAATAGCATCGTTTACGTCGCTTACGGACATTCCGCGTCATTGGTATGTTTCCTCTGACGTTTTTTTGGAATAACAAGCCTTACCCACGCACCATTCTCTCTCTCGGCAAACGGCCAGACCATCGCGCCGATGAACGACCTCATTCGCTAGCTCGATAGGAACGGTTCTGCTACACTCAGTACAGATGCAAGTTGATTTATGATGGAACAGGTCATACATCGTTCCGCAGCGCTTCTTACCGGATACGGCACCCTTGTTTTTCTTGGCGTTGTCGAACTGGTCACGCCCTATGATGTGTTGGAACGAAGAGTCGCCCTCTTTCTCACCAACCTTTCTGGCATTGTTCTTCTGTGGATCCTGCAGCGCAGTCTGGAAAAACACGGCCACCATCTTCCGGTCATCGTGCAATGGTCAGTAATTGCCGGCATCGCTTTTGATGCAGCCGGAAACTTTCTTCGTCTTTACGGTTCCATCCTTTGGTGGGATCGGTTGGCACACACAGTTGGGTCCGCTGCCGTTGCGCTTGCACTCTACGCTTTGATTCGGGAATTCCGCGCTAGTATTCCATTTGCCGAGAGTGAGCGGTGGACATCGCTCTTTGTGCTTGGAACAACATCTGTTCTCGCGATGTTGTACGAAATCAGCGAATATATTGGCGACCTTGCGTTCCAGACACATCGCGTCACCGACCTCTATGATACGGCAGATGACCTGATGTGGAATCTTTTGGGTTCGGCCGCCGTGCTCATACTGATTCACGTTATCCGCACGATCAGAAGGGTGAGGCCGCTATGATTTGTTGGTCATTACTGGTCAGGCAGGTTGACATTTCACAACAAATACATGTAAAGTTGCTTCAACACATCGTCCTTTGACAGGGTAGTTTGGCAGAAGCCGAATTGCCGGTTTTGTGTTGGGGACGATCATGTCCCATCATTGTGTCACACTAACCCATTCCGCCGGAACCCTGACGGGACGGCAAGAAGGAAGGTGAATGCATTGCGTGAACGGATTTGCGTCGAGGCAATCGGTTTCGACGAACTGCTCACGGGCGACACGTCTGTTCTCACGGAGGTCATGATCGAGAAGATGCTGCGATTCACGGTACTCCAGATCCTGCCGGAATTGCTTTTGGGAGGTGCCGATGTTTCGGTAATTAGTCTGTTTCGTAACCACAAGGTGATACAATACCCTTATGGTTACTGG
>CAYINT010000126.1:0-1989 GCA_964364875.1 uncultured Gammaproteobacteria bacterium
ATTCTGCAAGCTATGCTATGATTGAGAGAGGAAGAATCACGCAGGATTTAAGTAGCTACAATGTAGTAAAGGTCGGGTAATATCCCGAGATTGACTTTCTACTGAGGAGGTGTAGAATAACTATGACGGGGAAATTACCATTTTCCCGTATTGTGTTATGTACACACATCCAGCATTCCGCAGACCTGTTCTTTTTTCCAAAGCAATGGCAAATGGACGGCGCATTGCAATGACGAAAGAAATGCTCAAATATCCATGTACGAATGGGGAGTTGGCGGCCACATTGGGCATTCCAGAGCCAACGGTCAGCAGAAACCTAATGATTCTGCAGCGGGGAGGAGTGATACAGGGAAAACGGGCGGGAAATTCCGTCGTGTTTTCCGTTGTCGAACCCGAATTCGTTCAGAAGCTTCTCGATCATCTGTTATTCGAATAACCGAATATAGATTCCGACATTCTTCCGGTGGATAACTCCGAAGTAGTTTTATGGAAAGTTCGGCTATTCTTCGGTTATTTGTCTAACTCCAGCAAAAAGTTCTGTACGCCTTTGCGGAACTGCGTTCTCGGGCTACAATACCGGTATGGAAATCCTCGCAATCATTCTTGGAGGGCTCGCTGCTGTGATTGGCATTGTTGTGCTTGTCGCGCTGACGAGTCGGTTGAAGGCAATGTCGGATCAGCTGAAAGCGATGCAGGAGGCAGGCAAGAACAACGAAGGCTTGGTGCTGCTCAACCAGAACGTGCAAGGCATGCACGCGCGCCTTGATGACACAACACGCAGTTTGCAGCAGACGATGCAGGCGCAATTTGGCCAAAGCGCGAAAATCATCCAGGACGTTACCGAGCGTCTTACGAAACTTGATGAGACCAACCGGCAGGTCGTGGGTTTTTCCGAGCAGCTGCGCAAACTCCAGGACGTGTTGCAAAATCCAAAGCAACGGGGGATTCTCGGCGAATACTATCTCGAAACCGTGATGAAGAATGTCTTGCCGCCCGGAAGCTTTCAAATGCAATATAAGTTCTCTGACGGTGAGATCGTTGACGCGGTAATTTTTGCCAGCGAAAAAATCATTCCCGTGGATTCCAAGTTCAGCCTGGAAAATTACAACAGGATTTTAGAAACCACCGATGACCAGCGCAAGGCAGAACTGGAAAAAGCGTTTAAAAACGACCTCAAGTTCCGCATCGACGAAACCGCAAAGTACGTCCGGCCGACGGAAAACACGATGGACTTTGCGTTCATGTTCATTCCGTCGGAGGCAATCTACTATGACCTGCTGATCAACCAGATCGGCGCGGTCAAGGTCAACACGCAAAACCTCATTGAATACGCGTTCCGCGAAAAACACGTGTTGATTGTTTCTCCGACGACGTTTCTTGCGTACTTGCAAACCGTTCTGCAAGGACTCAAAGCATTACAGATCGAGCAATCCGCAAAAGTCATTCGCCAAAATGTTGAGCTTTTGACGCGGCACCTGAAATCCTACGAAGAACAATTCCGCAAAGTCGGCTCACATCTCGGTACGACCGTCGGCGCGTACAACGCTTCGTACCAGGAACTCGGCAAAATCGACAAAGACGTGGTCAAGATCACCGGCATCGGCATTGGCGTGGAAAAACCTTTGCTAGAAAAACCGACGATGGAGGACTAGTCCCTCTACCGCTCTTTATCTTCATCTTGTGCGGGCGCATTGACCTCGGCAAGCGTCTTTTTGAGTTTTGTCAGCGCGCCAGCAAGCTGGCCAATGACCGTTTCAACCGATTCCTCGGCATTCGCAAGGAAAATTTTTCGAGAAAAAAATACAGCGCGGCGCGTTGTGGAAACCATGAAACTCCTTTCGTAATGATTATTGTTCTAGTTTTTGCGTATTCATTGTATTGCGGGAACAAAAACTGAGTATAAAGTATTTAGTACCAATCGTCAATGAATTTATGTGTAACTACCCACCATTTCCCAGCCAATCCCCCAGAATCAACAACATTTCCGTT
>CAYINT010000127.1:0-1900 GCA_964364875.1 uncultured Gammaproteobacteria bacterium
ACTCTGAGTCCGATTATGATCTTTCAACAGTCCGATTTTGAATTTTAAATAACAACTGAAACGCGCCTGTTGGCAACAACCGGATTTTTGGCTATACTAACAAACTATGCTTGGAGAAGGATTTGCCACACATGAAGCCCCGCTTGCGTTTTTGGACCTGGAGATGTCAGGTCTGGAACCCATGCGGCATGAAATTTTGGAAATTGCTGTTGTCCGTGTTTCACAGCCCGGTCTGCAAGTTCTCGAATCGTGGTCAACGAAAGTCCGGCCCGAGCATATAGAAACAGCCGATCCGGTATCACTGAAGATGATCAACTACTCGGACGAGAGCTGGAAAGACGCGGTATCCTTGCAAGAAGCAATGGAAGTGTTTGTGGAAAAAACGCGCGGCCATATTGTTGCCGGCTGGAACGTTGCGTACGACTGGGCTTTTTTGGAAGTCGCAATGGGCAAAACGGGTCTGCAAAGTTCCATTCACAAGCGGATTCTTGACGTCATGTCGTTTGCGTACAACCAGTTGTTCCACGACCGGCCACTCGGTGACATGGGACTTGCGAAAACCGCGAAACTTTTTGGCATCGAACAGGAACGGCATCACGAAGCGCTTTCTGATACGATAGCAACATGTGAGGTGTACAAAAAACTTGTGGAGCAGCGTTCCGCATAACTCTGTCCACGCAGGAGCCTGCCATGAAACCCCATGCGGTTCCTCATCCCGCAACCGCGCAGCGAAGAAAAAAACCGCGCAAACGCAAACCAGTGCTGGTACGCCAACGGTGGTTTTTCGCCGTCCTCGTTTTTGGAGTTCTCAGCGTAGGATATTTCCCGCTGCGCAACGGCATAGAACACGCGCCGCCGATGGTCAATGTTGATTCTGCCTCTATTCCCGCCATGTACCGGCTCCCTTTCATTGGTAATCGTGAACGCGTCACGTTTCTCGCAGTCGGCGATATTATGCTGTCGCGCGCTGTTGCCGCGATCAGCAAACAACGCCATGACCGCGCGTTTCCATTCCGCCAAATCTCAACGTATCTGCATTCCGCTGATTTTGTGTTTGGCAACCTTGAAACACCGATTACGCCTGGACGGGAAATTCAAGACGACGAACTTTTATTTCGCGCTGATCCCGGCGTTGAGTACGACTTAGCCCAGGCAAACATTCAAGCTGTCTCGCTTGCCAACAACCATGTGCCGAACTTTGGGGAACAAGGCGTGCTGGATACGCTGGCGCTGCTTCACGCGGCCGGGATTCAGACAGCAGGGGCTGGAAAAGACCTTGCCGAAGCACTGCAGCCGGCCGTGATCACAAAAAACGGACTCACCATAGCGTTTCTTGCGTACAATGACATGGATGTTGTTCCCGAAAATTACGGCGCGTCAGACCATCGCGCAGGGACCGCGTTGATGGACATTCCGACGATGCAAGAAGCGGTTCGCAAAGCAAACGATGACGCGGATATCGTTGTCGTTTCCATGCATTCCGGCATTGAATACGCCCCGACACCAAATGCTTCGCAACAACGATTTGCCCACGCAGCGATTGACACCGGAGCCGATCTTATCCTTGGCCACCATCCGCACGTAGTCCAACCGGCCGAGTTGTATAAAGGAAAATACATCATCTACAGCCTCGGTAATTTTATTTTCGACCAGCCGTTTTCTGATGACACGAAAACAGGAATGACTGCGGTCATGACAGCATCGAAAAAAGGCATTGACAACATTACCTTCCAGCCGGTTTCAATAGAACATGCCGCCCAACCGCGACTGCTTGCCTGGCCGGATGCACACAACACGGCCGAGCGGCTTGCCGTGCCCCTGGATGCGGCAGGAAATGTTCTGCGTGTTAGTGACCTAGCCAAAATAGTTTCCCTTTCAACCCGTTCGTGGCTCAATCCGG
>CAYINT010000128.1:0-1886 GCA_964364875.1 uncultured Gammaproteobacteria bacterium
ACTGGCTGTTCTCGTATGTGCAGATCGTGCTGACTTCGATGTGCTCGGGCCGAACGTCGAGCGCCAGGCATTGCTGCACTGCAATGCAACGGAGATCGAGAAACACTTTTCCTTCTTTGCGTTGGATTGCTTTCGGATATTGGAAGAACTTTTCGGCGATATCATTGCCGACTTCATAATGGCACGGCCCGATACTTGGCCCGATTGCAACAAGCAGGTCAAGCGGGTTGGTGTCGAATGTTTGTTCCAGCTTGTCGAATGTTGCAGTAATGACGTTGGCGGCAAGGCCTTTCCAGCCAGCATGGATAAGCCCAAGAACGCACTTTGTCGGATCGAAGAGAAACACCGGAAGACAGTCGGCAATGGTGATCGTAAGAACGACGTTGGGACGGTCGGTGATCAGGCCGTCAACGTTGCCAACGACAGTTCCCCAGTCGGTTTCCGTCACGACAGTTACCTTGTTTCCGGCCGTGAGGAGCGGACTGACCACTGACGCTGGGTTAATCCTCTGTTTCTGAAAGAACACATCGCGGTTTTTTTGCGTTTCCTGTGTGCGAGAACGCTCCGGCAACAACATGGAGCCGTCAGCGCGCGCGGATATGCCGTAGCGAAGGTTCGTATGATCGGAAAATTGTGCAAACGTCAGCGACATTCTCACTGTTGGGCAAAAGTGTAACTGCCTGATATCGCTCTCTCTGTTGGGTAAAAGAGGTAGTAACCTATTCCCATATGGTCATAAGGGAGAATGGAAATGTTGTTGCATATCTGGAACGCACCGTTCATGAGGGAATAATCCTAACACCTATAAGGGTATGTTGGTATATATCACAATTTTCCTGTTTTTGTAATATATCACATTTTTGCCGTTTTTGTGATATATCATGTCTGAAAATGTTCTTTCTTGCCATAAGCGGAGATTCCGGAACCTTCGCTATGCAGAATATGTTCCCACTTCAAGCTTCTTTAGCTAGTTTTGTTGTTTCTTTTCTTCCAACTTCAACGTGTAGGAATTGATACAGTACCGCTTCCCGCCTTTGTCCTCAGGACCGTCGTCAAACACATGGCCAAGATGCGCCCCGCAGTTTTTGCACATGACTTCCTTTCGTTGCATGCCCATACTGTTGTCGTCACGCAGTTCCACGGCTTCAAGGTTTGCCGGATCCGTAAAACTCGGCCAGCCGGAGTCGGAATGGAACTTCGTTTCTGAGGAGAACAGTTTCGCGCCGCAATTGAAACACGTGTACATTCCAGGCGTTTCTGTATCAACATACTTGCCTGTAAACGGCGCCTCAGTCCCCTTCTCCCGCGTCACATGATAGACATCCGGTGGAAGTTCTTTTTTCCAGTCTTTGTTGGATTTCTTTCTTGGCTCAGTCATCGGTTCTCCTTTCTTTCTCTTGTGGAACGATTGTAGAAAGAAAACCAAGAATATGGCGGTTGACAAGCGCAACTTCGCGTTTGCTGTGCCGATAATCATGGCCAATGCCTTTGAGGAGTTGGAACGTTTTCGGGCCATCGGCAAAACGATAGAACGAGCGGACAATCTTCGGCGGAGCAATCGTGTCGCTTGTCCCGGCAAGGAATAGTTTTGGCATAGTGAGTTTCCGAAAGGTACGGCTCGGTGCATATTTTTTCGCATCTCGCAGAAACCGGACAGGAACGCGGAATGCGTGAAACCTCCGTGTACCGGGGATGTTCCGGGTCGAAGCTCGGTATCCTTTCCTGATCCATTTTTCTCGGATTGCTTTCCCGCGGGGAGTCTGTGGAGAAGAAAACTTCATCTGCGTCATGATGGCAACAACGGCAAGAATATTAGGAATGTTTGCCGCGCTTAGAGCCCGTTAGTAAATAACTCCCTCATGGAGCAATCATATAGTTCCACTCCC
>CAYINT010000129.1:0-1874 GCA_964364875.1 uncultured Gammaproteobacteria bacterium
CGAAAGCACCGATATTCCGTATCAATTTGTCGCGGCCCGGGGACTTTTACAGCAGCCGGAAGTGCTTGATCTCACGAGTTATCTGAAGATGCTCGATAACTACCATGAGAGCGTGAGTTTGTACCGCGTTCTTGCCATGCCGCACTTTGGATTGCAGCAGCGGACCATCATGGATTTGCTCCAATTAGCACGCCGAAAAAACGTGTCGCTGTACGAAGCCGCCGAAGCGGCCGATTCGATTGACTCAATTGTTCCTGACGACCTACATTCCATTCACCGTTTGCTGGGCATGGTTTGGGAACACACAAAACTTACGACGGAAAAAAGCGTTGGCGCCGTGGTATACCAGTTTCTGACCGATCTCAAGTACCTTGACCGGTTTGACCGCGACCGCGACGCGGTACAAATCCAGAACATCGCAAAGTTCTACAAAATGGTACGGGATTTTGAAGACCGGAACACCGACACATCCGTGAAAGCGTTTGTGCAGGAACTGGTGCTCTTACTCGAAGTCGGTGAAGATGTATCGCCAACAGCAGTGATGGAAGGGCCGGAAGCCGTAAAAATACTGACGGTCCATGGCGCGAAAGGCCTGGAGTTTCGCCACGTCTACATTGTCCAGTGCGCGGACAAGCGTTTCCCGACTGTGGAACGGCGCGATGCCATACCGCTGCCCGATGCGCTGATCAAGGAAATTATTCCCGTTGGCGACGCGCACCTGGAAGAAGAACGCCGTTTGTTCTACGTCGCGATGACGCGCGCGAAACAGTCGCTCACCTTCACAACAGCGGAAGATTATGGTGGAGCGCGACGCAAAAAACCTTCACGGTTCCTGTATGAATTGGATTTGTTGAAAGACACACCCAGACCGGAACATATCAGCAATGCGCTATTGCCCCGCCAACTAGCGTTCCATCAAGAAAGGAAAAAGTCCGCGTATGCTTTGCCGGCAAAGTTTAGTTTTACGCAGCTCAAAGCGTTTGAAACATGCCCGAAGCAGTATTGGTACGCGCACATTCTTGCCATTCCCGTTGTCGGGCGGCACACGTTCTCATTTGGCAAGACGATGCACGCAACGCTCCAGAAATTCTTTTCGGAAATCCAAAAAGGAAATGTTCCGACACTGGAAAAACTCTTGCAGCTCTACGACGCGTCATGGATTGGCGAATGGTATGATTCCAGAGAGCATGAACATGCACGCAAACAGGCAGGCCAGAAAGCCCTCGAGCAGTTCTACGCGAACGAAAAAGACCGTTTTGCAATTATACCGTTAGTTCTCGAACAAGGATTCAACGTCCGTGTTGGTTCCCACACGATCAAAGGCGTGATTGACCGGATAGATCCTGTCGGAAAAGACACCAAAAAAGTCGAAATCATTGATTACAAAACCGGCAAAATGCCGAAAGACAGCCGCGACGGCCTTGACCAGCTTGTGCTGTACGCGATTGCGAGCGCGAATGTTCTCGGTTACCAGCCGGAAACGTTGACCTATTACTATTTGGAAGAGGGGAAAAAGGTCAGCCACGATGTAACGCCACAAGCAATCGAAAAAACAAAAGCGTACGTTCTTGGCCTGATCGACAAGATGACGAAAAGCAATTTTGCCGCGGCGCCGGGATTCCATTGCCAGTTTTGCGATTTTTGGGAAATCTGCGAAGACCGGCAGACATAAATAGTGCAGCGCGGGTGTCGACACCCGCGCTGCAAAACGATATATCACAAAAATGGCAAAAATGTGATATATTGCAAAAAGTCGGAATTTGTGATATATGGCTGCTTGCCCCGAGAGTGGCGGACCGAGAAGGGTTGCAGGGTTGTCGCCGCCACGATTGCGCGACTCTACAAATACCGATGGCAGATTGAATTGTTTTTCA
>CAYINT010000130.1:0-1729 GCA_964364875.1 uncultured Gammaproteobacteria bacterium
CATCCGACGGACGGTAGTAGTACCACTGCTTCTCCGTCACGACAGCTTCGACATCGTCGAGTGGCATGCCGTTGCGAAGCGGAACGACGCGCTGGACCGCAAGGACGTCGTTTGGGTTGACGTTGAACTTCTGGATCGCAGCTTGTGCCGCGGGCAGAGTCCAGGGCTGATAACTCGGCTGTTCGACCCTGGCCTGCTCGTTCGGGGTGGATGGAGAACCCTGCGACGCCTGGCTTTCTCCATAGATCGCCTTGATCTTGCCCCAGGTCGCAGGAATCTTGGAGTCCTGCGTCTGAGCGTATGCCGCGTTCCCGCCTGAAAGGACGAACAGGCTGAACACGGCAGCGAGGGTGATGCTGCGTTTCGACATACGAGACTCCTCTTGTTGAGGTCTCCGGTTGATAGTCACGCTTCCGCATGACCAGTGAAAAGAGCGTTTGGGAATCAGTTCCCTGTCTGGAGATCAGTATCCGTGTACCCTTCCTGCACGGCTTTCCCAACCTCCCACCTGCGTCTGTTCCGAGAAAGGAACAAACGCAGATGGCAAGCCAGGTGTTACTCAAAAACCGCGATGCGACGCTGGACAATGAATGCAAGCGCCAGCGTGGTACTGAGAAGAATAAGTGGGATAAGAAGGATGATATACATTATGGGAACGTAGGTTGTGCTCACTTCCCAACTGCTCGTCTCTTTCCCCACCCGAGTCTCCATTACAGAGGACGGGGATACAATGGAGAGGGGTGCGACCAGGAACGAGGCAGAGCAGATGGGAGGTGGGCACGAGGCCGGCCCTGAGGTTGCCGCTGATGCAATCATGCAATCAACACCAGCGAGAACCGGAAGCTTCGGGAAAAGACTTCATATCAGGGCCAGCGTCGTTACTCGTTGGCCGGCAGTTCTTCCGGACTCACTTCTTCGGCAACGAGCGTTTCGTCAGGACCGCTCTTGCCGGTGGAACCCTTGTTGCCACCAAGCATGATGAGCTGTTCGGCAACGATTTCCGTTCTCGACCGCTTCATGCCGTTTTTATCCTGCCAGCTGCGGGTTTGCATACGGCCTTCGGCAAAAACGCGGTTGCCTTTCTTCAGATACTTTGCCGCGACGTCGGCGATGCGGCCCCAGGCAACCACCGTGTGGAATTCTGCAGCCTTTTTAAGCTGCTTGGTACGATAGTCGCGCCACTGGTGGTTGGTTGCGACGCCAAACGATGCAACAGACTGGCCCGACGGAAGTTTGGTGACCCGTGGATCACCCGTGAGGTTCCCGATAAGGGAAGCTTTATTGAGATTCATATGGCTCTCCGTTAATACTTTCTGCTCCCGTCAAGCAGCAGTCCACAGGATCTCGCGACGGCGCTCGTCAGCGACGGCGCAAGAACGTATGTGGAATCATTGATGATGAATGAAAGGAGCGGATTTAGCGACGGCGCTAGTACTCAACGACGGCGCTATTTGTAGTTACATTCTAGCATGCGGGGACGGGGTGTCAAGACTTTTTGTTCCGGTTCTTTGTTACGTTGATCACTGTTGCCCAACAGAGGTGGGTAGTGTCGCCACTCACTGTTGCCCCAAAGGGTAAAAGTACTTGACGTCGAAACAGTATTCCTTTAGTCTTATCCATGACGGGGCTGTATCAATAATCCCCGTCATATGCATACGAATAAACCGTTTCGAGAAATAGCAAAAATCCTTCGTGTCTTCGGGAACGAACGGCGTATTGCGATTGTTCT
>CAYINT010000131.1:0-1589 GCA_964364875.1 uncultured Gammaproteobacteria bacterium
GTCCTTGTTGATAGCCTCAATCGCCTGGACGATGCCTGCTTCTCCCTTGCCCATCACTGCCACCTGCTCACTCCACCCTGTGGCAATTTCCACCATATCCAGGCTGTAGACGAACGCTCCGGACAGCACATCGCCGCAATGTGCCACGGTGTCCATCTCCATGAAGCCGATGTCTCTTGTATCCCAGTTGGTGAGGCGGATGGGGATTGCGGACTTGAGCAGCGATCCGTGCCGCGTCGTACTCCGCCCACGGCCCAGGCGACGCAGTACTCGTTCTTTGGCCAGATACCGATCCAGGGTATTTTTGCTCACTGCGCTGAGTTGCGCCTGGATGGTCGGACTGAGGACGGGGATTTCTTGGCAGGCCACCAGCCGACCGGCGAGTTCCGGCAGCATGGGCTTGAGTCGAGTGCCACAGGGATACCCCAGGAGCTCCCAAATCTTCAGAATAATTTGCAGGACTGTCCCGCAGTACCGTTTCTGGCCCGTGCGCTTCCTGTCTCGGTGCTGATGGCGTGGGTGCAAGATACGGATAGCGTACGGACGACAGTCGTTGGTATTGGCACAGAACTCATCGATGATTGTTGTTTTTTCTTTCCAGCTGGCTTTGCGGTACCGAGCTTTTGCCGCTGCCAGCAGGTCTCTCTTGCTTGTAGTCGTCATAAGGAGTCTTCTCCATGCAAGATACCTCGACGATGGGGCAATGGCAGTCTAACAAAGTGCTTTGAGGCTGGGGCAATTCGAGCCCCTTGCCAAATACCCCCATGCAGGCTATACTCACTCACGCTCCTCGTGGAGAAAAATCGTCGAGTTTCTCGTAGCAAGAAGCACATCAGTTTAGTTGTAACCCCTTCATACCCATGACAGGAACAATCAAAACGTTGACAGACCGGGGATTTGGATTCATTGCCCGCGAAGGCGAAGCAAAGGATCTGTTCTTCCACTCCAACGAACTGCAAGGCGTTACCTTCACTGAGCTCAAGGTCGGCGATGCCGTTACCTTCGAGATCAAAGAAGGCGAAAAAGGCCCGGCAGCGGTCAACGTCAAGCGCGCGTAACTTCGCGGCAAAAGACCATTTTTCTTTGAAGAGTGGTTTTTTGATTGCTCAGAACGTGGTACGTTCAAAGTATGTATTATCTCTATATCCTGCGATGTTCCGACCAAACGCTGTATACCGGCGTCACGACGAACGTTCCGCGCAGAGTGCGGGAACATAACAGCTCCGCGCGGGGAGCGAAATATACCCATTCCCGCAGGCCGGTGGCGTTGGCGTTTTCCAAAAAGTTTCGGACACGTTCTAGGGCGCTGAAAAAAGAATATCAGGTCAAGAGGTTAACGAGAAAAAAGAAATTGGCGCTGATCCGTGAAGCCGAAAAGCGCCGGCGTGTGGTACAATAAAACCATGGACCTGGAATCACCATACGTCAGAGCCGTGCCATTGCACGGTGCACATTCCCCAGAAACAGAAGCGTCAGACATTGACCAGGCGTTAGACGGTATTGTGGATTACTGCACGGCGCAAAAAGAACTTCGTGATTTTGAATCAGAGGACAGCCCGGAAGAAAGCGCGCGCAAGGCAGAACTCCTG